>JAZBPF010000092.1:0-5368 GCA_036351515.1 Pseudomonadales bacterium
AGGAGCATGAAGATCACGGTCAGGAGGATCAGGAAGGTGTTGGACAGCGCGCTCGTGAGCCCCTGCAGGGTCCGGCCGACCATGCGCATGGCGAAGCCCGGATCGAAGGAGGGCAGCATCTCCCGGGTGACCTCCACGCCCCGCGCCTGCAGGAAGGCGATGCCGTCGCTGACGAGGGCACGAAGGCGCTGCTCGTAGAGGGGTACCGCCTCCGTGAACTCGCCCACGGAGGAGCCGATGAGGGTCCCGAGGCCCATGCCGCCGACGACGATGAGCAGGATCACGGCGACGAGGGCGATCACCTTCGGCACGCCGTGGCGTTGCAGCCAGAACATGGGCGTCGCCGCGATCGTCGAGATGAACACCGCCAGCAGGAAGGGCACGACGATGTTCACGGCCGCGCGCAACCCCGAGACCACCAGCACCAGGGCGGCGAGGGCGAGGAGGATGCGCAGGCCGCGCCCGTCGGTCATGCGCGTCCCCTCCGGCGCTGCGGGGGCGCGACGTCGAGTTCGATGGGCTCGATCCCGAAGCGTGCGCCCTCGACCGTCAGCCGCGCGCAGGCGACGGGCAGGGAGAAGCGGCGACGGCCCGGGCTGCCGGGATTCAGCAGCGGAATGCCGTCGTGCAGGTCCTCGAGGGGGCGGTGCGAGTGGCCCACGACGATCAGGTCCGTGCCGGGCGGGGGCGGCAGGCGCGCGAGGTCGGCCCGGTCGTGGCAGAGCCAGACGCGCACGTCCTCGAGCTGCGCGGTGCACGCCTCGGGCAGCGCCTCGGCCCAGGCCCCCCGGTCGTTGTTGCCGCGCACGGCGGTCACCGGGGCGATCGTCGCGAGGGCCTCGAGGGTCGCTGCGCTGCAGACGTCGCCGGCGTGGAGCAGCCGGTCGACGCCGGCGAGGGCCTCGATCAGCTCGGGGCGGACGAGATCGTGGGTATCCGCGACGACGCCGACGCGCAGCACGGCTCAGGCACGGACGGTGGGGGCGGACCCGACGGCGGACACGGACTCAGCGTGCCCCGCCGGCCGTCGAACCCAGGCCCCGGTCGAGGATGCCGCGGAGGAACTCGACCACGTCCTCGGCACCGAAGGTGCGCGCCCGCGACAGCTCGCCCATGAGCGTCGCCGCGATCACGTCGCCGGAGCCGTCGAGGAACACCGCCGCGGGAATGCCGTTGGCGATCGGATTGCCGTAGCGCTCGGCGACGGCGAGGTTGCGGTCCCAGTTGCCGACGTCGACCTTCGCGACCACGAAGGACTCCTCCACGAGCGGCGCCACGGCGGGATCCTCGAGCAGCGCGGCGAACTGGCGGCAGTCGGGGCACCAGTTGGCGCCGAACTGGAGGAGCACGAGACGGTCCGTGCGTCGCGCCTGCGCGAGCGCGTCCTCGATGGTCGCCTCGGCGTCCGCGTCCGGATCGTAGGGCTCGGCGAGGGGCACCAGGGGATCGTCGCCCGGCGTCGCCGCCACTCCCGGTCCGAGCGCGAGCAGGGCGACGAGCACGGCGAGGTGGAACGGCAGGCGCGGCTTCATGGGACGATCCCTCCGATGGCGCGTCGATGCCGCAGGCTCGGCAGGCGGTCGCGGACCGCGTCCGCGACGCCCGGGTCGACTTCGACGACGCCCACGGCGGGGCCCTCGCCGCCCAGATCCAGGACCACGCGGCCCCAGGGATCCACGACGAGGGAATGGCCGAAGGATACGCGGCCGCCTCCGTGCGGGCCAACCTGGGCCGGGGCGACGATCCAGCACTGGGTCTCGATCGCCCGCGCCCGGAGCAGGACCTCCCAGTGGTCGCGGCCCGTGGTCGCCGTGAAGGCGGAGGGCACCGTGAGCACGCGGGCGCCGGCGTCGACCAGGCGTTGGTAGAGGGCCGGGAAGCGCAGGTCGTAGCAGATGGTCAGGCCCGTGGTGCCGCAGGGCAGGGCCGTCGTCACGGCGACGTCGCCGGCGGCCGTGGAGGCCGATTCGTCGAGCCGGGTTCCGTCGGGCAGGTCGACGTCGAAGAGGTGCAGCTTGCGGTAGCGCGCCCGGAGGGTCCCGTCGGGGTCGACGTGGACCGCCGTGTTCCAGGTCCGCTCGCCGTCGCAGGCTTCCGGGAAGCCGCCGAGGAGCAGATCGATCTGGTGGGTCCGGGCGAGCGCGAGGCAGCGCTCGAGGATCGGTCCCGGCGCCGCCTCGTCGAGGGGCTCGGCGATGGCCAGGCGGCCGGCGGCGTTCCCGAGCCAGGCGAAGCCCTCGGGCACGCAGACGACCTCGGCGCCGCGGGAGACGGCCTCCCCCACGGCCCGTTCCGTGGCGACGAGGTTCCCTTCGAGGTCGTCCGTCGCCGTCGTCTGCACGAGGCCGAAGCGGCAGGAGCGCGCGCTCGCCACGGCGGCCGCCGTCAGGGCGCGATGCCGTAGCGCAGGGACACGCGCGCCGAGACGCGGATCTCGCCGGCTTCCACGGGCACGGGGGCGAAGTCGGCGCTGGCGAGCATGCGCGCCTCCATGGCCATGGGGGCGGCGCGGGCGATCTCCACGCCACCCGGATCGAGGTGCACCTCGAGTACGGGGCCGAGGGTCACGCCCGCGGCCTCGGCCAGCACCCGTGCCTCGGCCCGGGCGCGGGCCGTGGCCGTGCGGATCGCCGTGGCCCGGGCCTCGCCGTCGTCCTCGAGGGAGAACTCCACCGGGGAGAGCTCGTTGGCGCCGGCCTCCGCCGCCCGGGCGAGAAGGCGGCCGACGGCGTCCAGGGCGGCCGTCGACACCTCGATGCGGTTCTCGGCCCGGTAGCCGCGGATCCGCGGCCGCCAGTCGGGGTCCGCGTCCCGGGGGCGGCCCGACCAGACCGGCGTCAGGCGCACGCCGCGCGTGCGCAGCTCCTCGAGGGGCACGTCGGCGCCGCGCAGGGCCTCGAGCACGCGGGTGGTGGCCGAGCTCGCCTCGGCGAGCACGGCGTCGGCGGAGTCGCCCTCGGTGACCACGGCCACCTCGAAGCGGGCCCGGTCCGGTGCGACGCGGATCTCGGCCTGGCCGCTCGTGTGCAGGGCGCGCGGCGGTGGGTCGGCGGGCTCGCGGGCGCCGGCGCCGGCGGCGAGCACGGCGAGCAGAAGCAGCAGGGGCGTCGATGCGATGCGGGGCATGGTGCTCTCCTCCACGGATCCGGTCGGATCCCGTTGCTGCGACCGCCGGCCTCCTCCTCCGTTCCCGCGCCGGTCACGGCGCCGCGGCGGCGAGCACCTCGCGGTCGACGATCACCTCGAAGAATGCACCGTCCTCGTTGGCGACGAGCAGCCGCCGGTCGTCCCGCCAGGCGACGGCCTCGGCCTGGCGCGTGCGCAGGAGCGGCAGGCGGCGGAGCCAGGGACGTCCGGACAGCCAGTGGTCGCCCGCTTCCGGACGCGGGAACAGCCAGAGCGCGGAGTAGGTGAGCACGGCCAGGAGCTCGCCGTCCGGGGAGAGGTCCGCGCCCGTGGCCACGGAGAGCGTCTCGTGCCGGGCGACGAGCTCGAGCGGCGTCGAGGCCTCCCCGGCCCGGGCCGGGTCGAAGCGGTAGAGGCGGGCGCCGGGGACGAAGCCCGCGATCTCGCCGGCGCGGCGGTGCTTGGTGATCAGCCAGAGCACGGCGCCGTCGGAGAACACGGCCTCGCAGTCCCACTCCCACACCTCCCCGGGGAAGGCGCGCTGCTCCGGATAGTGCACCGGCAGGAAGCGCGCCGGGCGCGCGCGGTCCACGGCCTCCGGCGCGGGCTCCGGAAGCTCCCAGAAGCCGAGATCGCGGCGGGCGTTGCCGTTGTTGCCCACGTCGGCGACGTAGAGGCGGTCGCCGATGCGCGCGACGTCCTCCCAGTCCACGTGCGTCGCGCCCACGAGCTCGATGCCGGGCCAGGGCGGACGGACGACGCCCGCGCCGGTGCCGAAGCGCGGGCGCAGCCAGTCGGGGACGATCGTCTGCAGGTCCGGACCGAGGGCGAAGAGCCGCGGCGGCGAGCCGCTGTCGCCGTGGGCCCAGAGCACGTCCTCGTGGTCGCGGCTGGCCACCAGGCCGCTCAGCTCCCGGAGTTCGGGGTTGTCCACGGAGCCCACGGAAACGAGGGGCAGGTCCACGGGGATGCCGGCGCCCTCCGGCGGGGGCGGGACCAGCGACGCGGCGCAGGCGGAGGGCCCGAGCAGGGCTGGCCCGCATAGCACACCGATTCGCAGAGCGAGGGTGCGGAGATGCCGGAAAAGAAAAGGCGCGCGACCGATCGGGCGCGCAGGCGTACTGGACAGTACGCCCTGCACCCGATCCGAGCGCAACGCAGGATTTTTCGGTAGATCCGCGCCCGCAGCTGTGAATCGGTGAGCTATGCGGGCCAGGACGAGCAGGGTGAGCAGGCGCACGGCGGTTCCGGTCCGGGAGTCCGCGGCGAGCATAGCGCCGCACGCCGACCGATGCCGCCGCGCTCAGCCGGTGGCGGCGAGGGCGACGCTGCGCCGGTGCAGGGCGGCGGCCAGTTCGGCCTGGCCCGTGTCCCCGAGGTAGCGGCGGGCGAGGCTGCCGGGGACCGCGAGGAGGTCGACCACGAGGAGGCAGTCGAGGACGTCCGCGAAGGCCGCGTCGACGTTGAAGGCCACGGCGCGGGCGCCGAGGCCCAGGTAGTGGCGCAGGAGCACGGGGACGCCGCGCTCGCCATCCTCGAGCGCGCGGACGGCGGCGTCGAGGGCCTCCACCGAGGGCAGCGCGGCGGCGCGGACGGCGAGGCACGGGTCCTCGAGGCCCCGGGGCGGCGTGCGCGGCCGCACGCGCGGGGCGAGCGCCCCGGCGGGGACATGCTGCCGGAGCCAGGCGGCCAGGAGCAGTCGGCTTTCGTGCCCGTACTCGGCGCTGATCGAGACCGGGCCGAAGAGCCAGCGTGGCTCGAGGTCGCGCACGACCCGCGCCCCGATCGCCTTCCAGAGCAGGAACAGGGCCGCGGGCTGGCGCTGGTAGCCGGGCGCGACGAAGGACCGGCCGAGCTCGAGGCCTGGCAGCACGCCCTCGAGGAAGGCCCCGTCGAAGTCGAAGAGCGTGTGGCTGTAGAGGGCCCGCGCGCCACCGCTGCGGACCAGGCGCTCCGCGGCCGCGATCCGGTAGCCGCCGGCGATGCGGCGCTCCCGGAGGTCCCAGAGCACGATCTGCTCGTAGGTGTCGTCGAAGCGGTCGAGGTCCCGGACCCGGCCCGTGCCCTCGCCCGCGTCCCGGAAGGCGAGCTCCCGCAGGCGCCCGATCTCGCGCAGCGTGACGGGCGCGGCGCCGGGGGCGAGGCCGTGCACGGAGAAGCGCCCGCCGCCGGCCAGGCGCGCGACGCCGGAGCCCCCCGCGAGTTCGGCGGCGATGCGCTCCGGGCATTCCGGTGCGGCGAC
>JAZBPF010000093.1:0-9138 GCA_036351515.1 Pseudomonadales bacterium
ACCCCGTTTCCGGACACCCACGAGTACCTGAGTCCTGGACACCCACGAACGCCTCCGGCTCTGGACACCCACGACATGGGTGTCCAGGAACCGGCCGCGACATGGGTGTCCAGGAACCGCCCGACATGGGTGTCCAGGAACCGGTCGATTCTGGACACCCAAGCGCCTCGTGGACGCCCACGCCGCTTCCCCCTTCTGGACACCCACATGGATTCGTCAATCGAATCAACGCGTTGATGATTCGAGAGGTCGTGCGGGCGGGAGTCGACCGCGGGCAGGGCGATCGAGCGCCCGTTGCCGTCGGGCTCTCGGGCCGTGTGGGTGTCCAGGATCGAGGAGACCGACTCCGGCGCGCCGGGGGCGGAACCGGGTGCCCGGAGCCGATGGACGGTTCGTGAGGAAGCGGGAGGCCGCGGTGGTTCAGCGGCGCCCCGGATCTCCTGTCGGGTCGACCCCGGCGTCGGGAGTTCCGGGAATGCCGAAGTGGCGGGCGATGGCGTGTCGATCCGCCTCGCTCAGGTCGGCGACCACGCCGTCGAGGGCGGGGTGCTCCACGAGGCCCGCGCGGTAGGTCTCCCAGTTCAGCCCCTCGAAGTGGCCGCGGTCGTGGCAGGTGCCGCAGGGGCGGGCCGCCTCGGCACCCGGGTCCTCCCCGGCGGTCGCCGTCGCGGCGACGGCGAGTAGGGCTATTGCGAGCCGGGGCGCCGTGGCCGCTGCGGGCCGGCGGCTCGGCGTGCGCGCAGCATGGTCCGTGGAACGAAACGCGCCCGTGTGCTGGTTCATGGGTGATCCTCCGCTGCGGTACGTCCCGGTCCGGCGGCACGACCCCGTCGGCCTCGATCGGACCGGGGACAGGGCAGGAACCTAGCATCCACGGAGCCGGGCGTGGCGCCGGTTCGTCGTCAGCCGGTGGCGGAGACGTCCGTGCCGCGGCCCGCGGCCGCCAGGCACGGCGCGAGCACGTCGCGCCAGTACCCGCCAGCGCGCAGGCGGCACAGGTTGCCGAATACCCCGGAGAGGGTGCGGTTCACGAACACGAGATCCGGGGGCAGTTCGAGGCGGGCCAGCTCCGCGAGGTAGCGGCCGTTGCGGTCGAGGAGGATGTCGTAGAGCCCGGCTTCCCGGGAGAACCGGTAGGGCTCGGGGCCGACCATGCGCAGCACCTCGCGGCCCAGGGGGTCGATGACGCTCCGGGGCACCGCCTCGCCGCGGCGCCGGTCGTACACGCCAAGCGCGTGGAGCCGGTCGGGCAGGGCGGCGAGATCCTGAGCGAGGCAGGCCTCGAGCGTTCGCGCGCATCCTGCGGCGGTCGCGTCCGGCACGCGCTTCACGCACCCGTGGTCGTAGACGACGAGCCGGCCGTCCTCGCGGAAGGCGAAGTTGCCGAAGTTCGGGTCCGCGTGCAGGAACCGGTGCTCGAGCAGGCCGCGGACGATGAAACGCAGGAGCGCCGCGCCCCAGCGATCCCGGAGCTCCGCCGGCCAGGCGTCGGAGCAGGCCTCCTCGGGACCGATGCCCGGGACGTACTCGAGGGTCAGCACCCGCTGGCCGCTCGCCTCCGGCAGCACCGCCGGGACGAGCACCTCGGGATCGTCCGCGTAGAGGGCCCGCATGCGCGCGATGTTCTCGGCTTCCTGCCGGTAGTCGAGTTCCTCGAGGAGTCGTTCCCGGAGCTCGGCCCAGAGCGGTTCGAAGTCGATCTCCGAGACCATCTCGAGCAGGGAGCCGAAGAGCTTCTTCAGCGTCTTCAGGTCCGCGGCGACGACACGATCAATGTCCGGGTACTGCACCTTGACCGCGACCGGGCGTCCGTCCGCCAGGCGACCGCGATAGACCTGCCCGATCGATGCGGCGGCCAGCGGCTCCGGATGCAGCTCCCGGAAGCGTGAGAGTCCGCCCGGCACCTCCCGCTCGATGACCGCGCGCATGCGCGCGAAGGGCACCGGCGGCGCGCCGCGCTGGAGCGACTGGAGCACCGCGCAGACCTCCGGCGGCAGCAGCCCCTCGTGCACGGAGAGCATCTGTCCGACCTTCATGGCCGCGCCCTTGAGCTCGCCCAGGGCCTCCGTGGCCCGGAGCGCGTTGCGCACGTAGTTCTCCGTGCGCCGGGCGCGCGCGACGGGATCGGCGAGCCAGAAGCCCACGGCCTGCTCCGTGGCGAGGGACGCCCCGACGCGCGTCGCGAGGCCGCCGAGGCGCAGCAGGCGCCCGAACGCCGAGGTGGTCAGATCCTGGGACATGGGCGGGACCGGGCTCGGGAGGGAAGCGTGAGCCTGCCGGGGCCGGCGTGTGGAGCGCGTGAAGGCGCTCAGCCCGCGAACAGGGTGAACAGCCGCCGGCCCCCGAGGAGCAGCGTCACGGCGATGACCGCGACCCCCGCGACGTTCGAGACGAGCCCGTTGCGGTGCGACCCGAGCAGGTCCTCGCGATTCGCGACCCACAGGAGCGCGATCGCCACCACCGGGAGCAACAGGCCGTTCGCCGCCTGCGCGAAGAGGATCGTGGCGAGGGGCTGCGCATCCGTCACGGCGAAGGCGGTCCCCACCGCGAGCACCGTCGCCCACACGGACCGGAAGCGCCGGTCGTCGAGCTGCGCGGGCCATCCGCAGGCGCCGGCGACGGCCCAGGCGGCGGCGAGCGGGGCCGTGACCGCGCTCGTGAGCCCGGCCGCGAGCAGTCCCAGCGCGAAGCAGACGCGCGCCGCCTCGCCCACGAGCGGGCCGAGCTGCTCGGCGAGCTCCGCGGGCGTGAGGGCGACGCCGCGGCCGAACCAGGCGCTGGCGGCCGTGCTCATGATCGCCAGGGTGACGAGACCTCCGAGGGAGACGGAGACGGTCGTGTCGAGGCGCGCCTCGGCGAGGGCCCGGGGCAGCGGCACCGCGTCGGACCAGTGGTCGCGCACGGCGCTCGCGTGCAGGAACAGGTTGTAGGGCACGACCGTGGTCCCGACGAGGGCGAGGGTGGTCAGGGCGGCGTCGCCGGTCGGGAGCACGGGCAGGAGGGAGGCGGCCGTCGGCGGCCGCAGGAGCGCCGTCACCAGGAACAGCAGGCTCATGAGCACCACGAGCGCCACGAGGCCGCGCTCGACGAGCGCGTAGCGGCCGGTCGCCAGGAGCAGGGCCGCGAGCACGGCGCAGCCGGCGGCGAGGACCGGCGCCGGCAGGCCCGTGACGAGCGTCGCCCCGGCCGCGGCGCCGACGAGGTTCCCGGCCTGGTAGGCGGCGTTGCCGACCCCGACGGCGGCGATCACCAGCGCGAGCACCGCGACGCGGAGCCCCGGGGCGGCGATGGTCTCGCGCAGCGCTTCCGCGAGGCCGCGGCGCGTCACCAGCCCCACGCGCGCGGCCATCTCCTGCAGCACGAGCGTCGTGGCGAGGGAGAAGGCCAGGGCCCAGAGCAGACCGAGGCCGTACTCCGCGCCCGCGAGGGACGCGGTCGTGACCGTCCCGGGTCCCACGAAGGCCGCCGTGACCAGCAGGCCCGGCCCGAACCGTCCCATGTCCGCTCCCGTCGCGCGCGAGCGGCAAGGGTGGGATGCGACGGAGCGCGTCGCAAGCGGGTCCGGTCAGCGGCGCCGGAGCGCCTGCACGCCGAGGCGCACGGTCTCCACGAGCGCGAGGAGCGTGAGGCCGCCGGCCACCGCGAGCTGCACGGCCAGGGGCCGATGCCGGGCCCGTCGCCACTGCCCCAGGGCGCCGCGGAGCGCCGGCATGCGTGCGAGGCGGCCGTGCACGCGCCGGGAGACGTTCGCGAAACACAGCGCCGCGAGGACGAGGAAGGGCAGGCCCGGAAAGCCTGGCAGGACGAAGCCGAGCAGCGCGAGGCCCGCCGCCACGGATCCGAGGAGGGCCCAGGCGAGGCGACCCAGCGGCGGGGGCAGGGGCGGGGCGAGTGCGTCGGTGGTGCCGGACATCGGTCGGACTCCCTCGAGGTTCGTGGTGGCCGTTCGGTCCTGTTTCTGTGCTCCGTCTGTCTTCGTACCGCGCAGCAAACCGCGTGCCGCCCTGCAGGCCCTGGAAATCGGCCGTCTGCGAACTCGGAGCTGGCGAGCTTCGCCGCGAGGTGGCGGATTCCGCTCCCGCCGCCCCGCCGGACCCCGCGAACCAGTACCATGCATCCCGTTCCGGCCGGGGGGCCGGAAACGAAACCGAGCTTCAGGGGAGCCTGCCGTGTCCGATCATCCGATGCCCAACTTCACCACCGACCTCACCGGCCAGGTGGCGCTCGTCACCGGGACCACCTCCGGCCTCGGGGACCGCTTCGCCCGGGTGCTCGCGCGCTGCGGCGCGAAGGTGGTGGTCACGGGACGGCGCACGGAGCGCCTCGAGGCGCTCGCCGAGGCGATCCGCGCGGACGGCGGCGAGGCGCTGCCCCTGCGTCTCGACATGACCGACCGTGCGAGCATCCGCTCCGTAGTGCAGCAGGCCGAGGACCAGTGGGGCACGATCGACACGCTCGTGAACAACGCCGGGATCCCGGACGCGCAGCGCGCGCACAAGATGTCCGACGAGCTCGTGGACGCGGTCTTCGACACGAACCTGCGCGGCCCCTGGATCCTCTCCTGCGAGATCGCGAAGCGGCTCATCGAGGCGAAGAAGCCCGGGCGCATGGTCAACATCGCCTCCATCGCCGCCTACAGCTACGGCGGCAACGGCGCCGCGCTCTACTCCGTGACCAAGGCGGCGGTGGTGCGCATGACCGAGGCGCTGGCCGTGGAGTGGGCGCGCAACCGCATCAACGTCAACGGCATCGCGCCCGGCGCCTTCTCCTCGGAGATGATGGACGGGATGCTCGAGCGCGTCGGAGACATCTCGAAGCACTTCCCGCGGGGCCGCGTCTGCGATCCGGCGCTCATGGACTCGACGCTGCTCTATCTCGTCTCGCCGGCCTCGGAGGCGGTCACCGGCACGGTGATCAAGATCGACGACGGCCAGGGCGGGCGCTGAACTCCGCCGGCGGGGAGGACGACCGATGATGCGCATGCTGGCCCTCGCGGGCGTCCTGCTCCTCGCCGCCTGCGGCGCGCCGGAGGAGTCCGCCGTCGAGGCGCCGGCGACGACGACGGCCGTGGATCTGGTGATCCGCGGCGGTCGCGTTCTCGACGGCCTCGGGACCCCCGCCCGAGACGCCGACGTCTGGATCGACGACGGTCGCGTGCTCCACGTGGCGGCACCGGACGATCCGGCCGTCGCCGGCCTCGTCGCCGACGAGACCATCGAGGCGCAGGGGCGGATCGTGGCGCCCGGCTTCGTCGACCCGCACAGTCACGGCGATCCGCTCGAGACGCCCGCCTTCGAGAACTTCCTCGCCATGGGCGTCACGACGATCACCCTCGGCCAGGACGGCAGCAGCCCGGACACGCCGGACCTCGGCACCTGGATGGCCCGGGTCGAGGAGCAGGGCATCGGCCCGAACCTCGCCCTGTTCGTGGGCCACGGCACGCTCCGCGAGCTCGCGGGCATCGATCGCGAGCCGGTGCCGTCGCACGTGCAGCTGGAGACGATGCTCGGACTGCTCGACGCGAACCTCGACGTCGCCTTCGGGCTGTCCACGGGCCTCGAGTACAACCCCGGCCTCTGGGCGGAGCCCGAGGAGCTGCAGGCCCTCGCCCGCGTCGTCGGCGCCCGCGACCGCGTGATCATGAGCCACGTGCGCAACGAGGACGACGACGCCCTGGAGGCGTCCCTCGCCGAGCTCCTGCGTCAGGGCGAGCACGCGCGGGTGCACGTCGCGCATCTGAAGTCCGTCTACGGCAAGGGGGCGGAGCGCGGTCGGGAGATCCTCGGGATCCTCGAGGACGCGCGGGCCCGCGGCGTGCGCGTGAGCGCCGACGTCTATCCCTACACGGCGAGCTACACGGGCCTCGCGCTCCTGTTTCCGCCCTGGGCGAAGACGGCCGAGCAGTTCGAGGAGGCGAAGGCGCAGCGCTACGACGAACTCGCGGACTACCTGCGCCGGCGCGTGGAGGCGCGGAACGGTCCCGAGGCCACGCTCCTCGGCACGGCGCCCCATGCGGGGAAGACCCTGGCAGAGCTGGCCACGGAGTTCGAGAAACCCTTCGAGCGCGTGCTCATCGACGACCTCGGGCCCCAGGGCGGGTCCGCGGCCTACTTCATCATGGACGACGCTCTGCAGGCAGAGTTCGTCGTCGACCCCACCGTCTCGATCTGCTCCGACGGCAGCCCCACGGGCTACCACCCGCGCGGGCACGGCACCTTCGCGCACGTGATCGAGCGCTACGTGCAGGCAGAGGGCCGGCTCACGCTCGCCGAGGCCGTGCGCAAGATGACCTCGCTGCCGGCGGCCCAGCTCGGCCTGCCCGAGCGCGGCGTACTCGCCGAGGGCCGTCCTGCGGACGTGATCGTCTTCGACCCGGCCCGGGTCCGGGCCACGGCCACCTACGAGGCGCCCCTGCGCCTCGCCGAGGGCTTCGACGTGGTGATCGTGAACGGGGTCGCGGCCCGACGGGACGGCGTGCTGGCCGGGGGGCTCCATGGCCGGGTGCTGAGGCCGCCGGCCGACGCCTGAGACCGTCACGGAAGCTTGATCGAGTCGTCAGGGAACCGAAACCCCCGCGACACGATCGATTCACGGACCGTTCGCAGCATGCGCACTCCGAAATCGGGGTTCGAGGTGCGCCATGTTCCGTCGCCGTCCGCTTCCGCTCGCGATCTGTCTCGCATCCACGCTCGGTGCCAACGCTGGGGCCGCAGAGATCGAGGAGGTGGTCGTTCAGGCCACGCCCATCCGCGCTGCCCAGGCCGCGGCGATCGAGGCGAAGCGCGAGGCCGACAACGTCCTCGACATCATCTCCTCGGACACGATCGGCCGCTTCCCGGATCAGAACCTCGCCGACTCCCTCGGCCGTCTGCCCGGGATCGCCATCGAGCGCGACCAGGGCCAGGCGCGCTACGTGAACTTCCGGGGTTCGCCCTTCCGCTGGACCGCCATCGCCTTCGACGGCGTCGACGTACTCGGGGCCGAGAACGGCCGGGTGCCCCGCTTCGACTCCTTCCCCTCCGTGATCACGAGCGCGGTGGAAGCGAACAAGGCGATCACTCCCGACATGCCGGGCGAGGCGGTGGCCGGATTCATCGACATCCGCACCTTCAATCCCTTCGACATCGAGGGCGTGGCGTTCTCCCTCGAGGGCGGGCAGGGCGAGCAGGAACTCGGCGGCGGGGAGATCGACAAGCTCAACGGCCGCCTGTCCTGGTCGAACGACCGCTTCGGGGTCGTGCTCTTCGCGTCCCACAACTACCGCGCGCAGATCACCGACAATCGCGAGTACGAGCTCGAGCAGGTGTCCGACGGAATTCGGGTGAACAACCTCGACTTCCGCAGCTATCTCGTGGAGCGCGAGGACAACGCCCGCGGCATCACCGCCGAGTTCCGTCCGAACGAGAACACGCGCCTGTTCTACTCGCACCTCTTCAGCGAGTTCATCGACCTCGAGCAACGCAACCAGTACGAGTTCGACTTCGCCGACGAGGACAACCCGGGCTTCGGCCTCGCCGGTACGCCCCTCGAGTCGAACACGGGGTACCAGCCGGTGGTGCTGGTCACGCGGCTGCTGGAAGACGGGAAGTACCGGAACTTCACGCGCCTGCACACGATCGGCGCCGACTTCGCGCTCGCCGACTGGCGAGTGGAGGGGCGCCTGAACTACACGGAGACCGGGAACAGCACCTTCCTGCCGATTCCGTTCTCCACCGGCGCGACGGTCGCGGCGCGCTACGACGTCACGGACGTGGAGGATCCGATCCTCGAAGTCTTCGGGACCGGCACGACGACGCCGACGGACGTGAACGCGCTCTCCTATCCGGCGACCTTCGGTCTCGTCTTCAACAACGCCCTCGACACGGAAGCCTGGAAGCTCCAGCTGTCCGCGGAGCGCGACCTGGCGTTCCTCACGGACGATGCCACCGTGAAGGTCGGCGTGCAGTACGACACGCGGGAAGCGGAGGGCGGGGACACGCTCGCCTTCGGAGGCTTCCCGGGTGACGTGGACATCGCCTCGTTCCTGACCGCGAATCCCTGGGACTCGGACTTCGACGAGAGCCTCGGCGGTCGCTCCTACGACAACCCCGGTCTGCGGGCCGCCTGGGACAGTGCCGTCGGAGGCATCGAGGCGCCCTTCGACGACGACTCCCTCGTGGACATCACCGAGGACATCACCGCCGTCTACGCCATGGCCACCAACCGCTTCGGCTGGGGCAACGTGGTCTGGGGCGCGCGCGTCGAGTACACGGACTACACGAGCGCGGGCCCGGCCATCGACGTGGAATTCGAGGACGACTACCTGAACGTCCTGCCGAGCGTGCACGTGAACGTGGACCTGACCGAGGATCTGAAGCTGCGTCTCTCCGGCTCCACGGGGCTCTCGCGGCCCACCTACAACGAGATGCGTGCCTCGGCGACGATCGATCCGACCAACCGGATCGTCACCGGCGGCAACCCGGCGCTGGACGCGGAGACGGCCTTCGGTTTCGACGCTTCCCTGGAGTGGTACTTCGCGCCCGCGAGTCTCGCCTCCATCTCGGCGTTCCATCGCCGCGTCGACGACGTGCTCTACGCCGACAGCACACGGGTGGACGGGGGCCTCTACGTGCCGACGGACGCCGGTACGGAGTACACGCTCATCGGCTTCGTGAACGGCGACAACGGTCAGCTCACGGGGGTCGAGGCGAACTTCATCGGCCAGGCGACGGGGCTGCTGCCCGGCCCCCTCGACGGTTTCGGGATCTCCGGCAACGTCACCGTGCTCGACAGCGAGTTCGAGACCCTCTCGGGGAACACCTTCAGCCTCCCGGGCACGTCGGACCTCCTCTACAACTTCTCGCTCTTCTACGAGAAGTACGGCCTCTCGGCGCGCGTGAACTACCTCTGGCGCGACGACTGGCTCTCCACCACGGAGAACGACTCCCTCGCCGAGTTCTGGGCCGAGCAGGAGCGGGTGGACCTGTCCCTGCGCTACACGCTGCCGCTGAACGGCGCCCTGAACGGCAGCGAGGTGACCCTCTTCGCGAACGCCAACAACCTCACGGACTTCGTGGACGTGCGCTACCTCGGTAGCGACGCGACCCCGAACCAGGTCGAGCGCTTCGGCCGTCGCTACCTCGTCGGCCTGCGGGTGGA
>JAZBPF010000094.1:0-10484 GCA_036351515.1 Pseudomonadales bacterium
CCGGGCGGCGATGAAGAACACCTCGTCGTCGGCCTCGATGACCGTGTCGCCGCGGGGGATGATCGCCCGGTCGCGACGGAAGATCGCCGCCACCCGCGTGTCCACGTCGGGCACGTGCCGCCGCAGCTCGCGCAGCTCCTGACCCACGAGCGGACCGTCCCGATAGGCCTTCACGGCCACGAGCTGGATGCGCCCGTGGGCGAAGTCGAGCACCTGCAGGGCGCCGGGGTACTGCACGAGCCGCTCGATGTGGTCCGTGACGACCTGCTCGGGGTTGATGAGCACGTCGATGGGCATGTGCTCCTTGGAGAACAGCCCGGCGCGGGTCGTGTAGGCGCTGGCGCGGATGCGCGCGATCTTCGTGGGCGTGCGGAACAGGGAGTAGCTCACCTGGCACGCCACCATGTTGACCTCGTCGGAGTTGGTGACGGCGATGAGGATGTCCGCGTCCTCGGCTCCGGCGCGGCGCAGCACGTCCGGATGGGACGCCATGCCCTCCACGGTCTGGATGTCGAGGCGGTCGCGGAGCTCGCCGAGCCGGTCGGCGTCGACGTCGACGAGGGTGATGTCGAAGTTCTCGCTCGCGAGGTTCTCGGCGAGCGTGCCGCCCACCTGCCCGGCGCCGAGCACGAGGATCTTCACGGAGCCTTCGTGGCGTCGGGGGCGCGGCGGAGCCGTGCGTAGTAGAAGCCGTCGTGCGCGTCGGCCGTGGGGGCGAGCTGCAGGCCGGGCCCGCGGGGTTCGCCGGCCCCGACGTCGATCGTTTCGGCGACGGCGTCCCGGTGCGCTTCGAGGAACGGCTGCACGACCCCTTCCCCTTCTTCGGGCAGCACCGAGCAGGTGCAGTAGAGCAGCGTGCCGCCGGGGGCCAGGAGCGGCCAGAGCGCCTCGAGCAGGGCACGCTGGGTGCGCGCAAGCTTAGCAACATCGTCCTGCCGTCGCAGCAGACGCACGTCCGGCTGCCGGCGGAGGATCCCCGTGGCCGTGCAGGGGGCGTCGACGAGGATGCGGTCGAAGGGTGCGCCGTCCCACCAGTCCTCCGGACGGGTGGCGTCCGCGGCGCGGACCTCGGCGCGGACGCCGCCGCGGGCCAGGTTCTCCTCGATGCGGGCGCAGCGCCTCGGATCGCTGTCGAGCGCGAGGAGCGCGAGTCCCGGCGTCCGCTGGGCGAGGTGCAGCGTCTTGCCGCCGGGGGCGGCGCAGGCGTCGAGCACCCGTTCCCCGGGCCGGGCGCCGAGGAGCTCGGCGGCGAGCTGCGCGCCCTCGTCCTGCACCGAGAGCCGGCCCTCGGCGAACCCGGGCAGCCGCGTCACCTCCGCGGGGGTCTCGAGCTGCAGGGCCGTGGCGGCGACGCGCCCGGGGCGGGTCGGGAAGCCCGCCTCGGCGAGGGTGGCGGCCATGGCGTCGCGGTCTCCGTGCACGCGCAGCGTGAGCGGCGGGCGGGCGTTGCCGGCGGCCACGACCTCCGGCCAGTGCCCGGGCCAGCGTGCGCGCAGGGCCTCCAGGAGCCAGGCGGGATGGTCCAGCCGCGCCGGCTCGGGCAGCGAAGGGTCGTCGGCGTTCGGATCGGTCCGGGCGAGGGCGCGGAGCACGGCGTTCACGAGGCCGCGGGCCCAGCCCTTGCCGAGTACGTCGCAGGCGGCCACCGTCGCGTGCACGCTCGCGTGCGCCGGCACCTGGGTCCAGCCGAGCTGGTAGGCCCCGATCATCAGCAGGGCGTGGACGTCGAGATCGCGGCTCCGGGGCGGTCGCTTCAGCCGGCTGCGGACGAGGTGATCGAGGCGCAGCCCGTGACGCGCGGTGCCCCAGGCGAGCTCCCGCACGAAGGAGCTGTCCTCGGGTTCCGGGCGGTGCCGGGCGAGGGCCTCCGGCAGCGTCGCCCGGCCGGCGAGCACCTCGGCGAGGATCCGGGCCGCGGTCGCCCGGGCGGCCGCGCCGGGTTCGGCGCGGCGCGGCTCAGAGCCCATGGAGGCGCGCGCCGGGGGCGAGCAGCGCGGCGAAGCCGTTGGCGAGACCCGCGGCGTCCAGTTCCCGCGCCTTGCCGCGGAGCACCTGGGCGCGGAGCACCCGGAGCACCCCGGCGCCGCAGGCGACGCGCAGGCTGCTCCGGTCGAGGGAGAGGATCGTGCCCGGCGGGGCGCCGCCGTCGTCCGGCTCGTGGTCCGCCAGGAGCAGGCGGACGCGCACCTCCCCGGCGCCGACGGTCACCGGCAGCCGCGGGTTCAGGGCCCGCACGCGCCGGGCCAGGGTCTCGGCCGGCTCCGTGAAGTCGGCCCGGGCGTCGGCGCGCGTCAGCTTCGGTGCGTAGCAGGCGCCTTCGTCCGGCTGCGGCACCGGCCGGAAGGCCGGCGCGTCGAGGTCCCCGAGCACCTCGAGGAGGGCCTCCGCCCCGAGCGTCGCGAGCGCCGCCTCGAGCTCACCCCCGGTCTTCAGCTCGCCGATGGCCCGGCGTCGTTCCAGGCGGACCGGTCCCGTGTCGAGGCCCGCGTCCATCTGCATGATGCTCACGCCCGTCTCCCGGTCGCCGGCGAGGATCGCCCGCTCCACGGGCGCCGCGCCGCGCCAGCGGGGCAGGCAGGACGCGTGCACGTTCAGGCAGCCGTGGCGCGGCCCCGCGAGCACTTCCGGCGGCAGGATCAGGCCGTAGGCCGCGACCACGAGCAGATCCGGCGCGAAGGCCTCCAGGGCCGCCCGGTTCGCGGGTCGGCGCAGGCCGGGGGGCTGGGCCACCGGGAGTGCCCGCCCCTCGGCCAGGACCTTCACCGGGGGCGGCGTCAGGCGCCGGCCCCGGCCGGCGGGCCGGTCCGGCTGCGTGAGGACGCCCACCAGGGGCGCGCCGGCGGCGAGCAGCGCCTCGAGGATCGTGGCGGCGAAGGCGGGGCTACCCGCGAAGACGATCCGCTCGGGCGTCACGGACGCGGCGGGACCGGGAGACCGTGCACGGGCGGTCAGGCGCTCTGGCGGTGGAGCTTCTCGAGCTTGCGGCGGATGCGCTGCCGCTTCAGGCCGGAGAGGTAGTCGACGAAGAGCTTGCCTTCGAGGTGGTCGCACTCGTGCTGGATGCAGATGGCGAGCAGGCCCTCGGCCTCGAAGTCCTGCGGCGCGCCCTGGGCGTCGAGGGCGCGCACGCGCACCCGCTCGTGCCGACGCACGGGCTCGTAGAAGCCCGGGACGGACAGGCAGCCCTCGTCGCTGTCGACGAGGGTCCCGACGGGCTCGATCTCCGGATTCACCAGCACCAGCGGCGCGTCGCGCGTCTCCGAGACGTCGATCACGATCACCCGCTCGTGCACGTCCACCTGGGTCGCGGCGAGGCCGATGCCCCGGGACTCGTACATGGTCTCGAGCATGTCCTCGGCGAGCTGCGCGATGGAGGCGTCCACGGTCACGACCGGACGCGCCTTCGTGCGCAGGCGGGGATCGGGGTATTCGAGGATCTCGAGGAGCGCCATGGGCGTGGGGGGCCTCTGGTTCGTGGAAAACCGCTGCTGCTAGGATTGCGGCAGTCGGGGGAATTGCAACCGGCGTGGTCCGCAGGGGCGGAGCGACGCCGACGAACGGGAGCGGCCCGGTGCACGGCCGCCGGGAGCGCGACGCCGCGCGCCGGTCTATGCTCCGCACGCCCATGATAAAAGGATCGCGGACATGAGCAAATCCGTGCGCCGGACCGCACGCCGCCTGCGGCTGCCGGTTCTCGCCGCTCTCGTCGGCGCCGCGGTGGCGCTGTGGCTGCCGCCGCACGCCGAGCTCGCGGCGGCCCAGGGGACGAGCCTCGTGCGCCCGGACCAGCCCGGGATCTACGTGGTGCGCAAGGGCGACACGCTCTGGGACATCTCCCGCATGTTCCTCACCCAGCCCTGGCGCTGGCCCGAGATCTGGCGCGTGAATCCGCAGATCGAGAACCCGCACCTGATCTACCCCGGCGACACGATCCGCCTGCGCTGGGTGGACGGCGAGCCGACGCTGACCCTCGAGCGCGGCGACGGGGGCCGGACCACCCGCCTGACCCCCTCGGACACCGTGTCCCTGGAGCCCCGGGTGCGTGCCGAGCCGCTGTTCTCGTCCATTCCGGCGGTGAATCTCGACGCCATCAACCCGTTCCTCACGGGGAACCGGATCGTCGAGGCGGAAACCCTCGACGCCGCCCCCTACGTCCTCCAGGGCGACGACGGACGCATCCTCGTCGGTGCCGGGGACCGCTTCTACGGCCGCGGCCTCGGCGAGTTCGCCGTCGGCGACGGCCTCTCCGTGGTGCGCCGCGGGGGCGTGTACGTGGATCCGGACACGAACGAGACCCTCGGGCTCGAGGCGGAGGAGATCGGCACGGCGCGCATCATGAGCCTCACCGAGGACGGCATCGGCACGCTCGCCGTCTCGACCTCGCGCTCGGACATCCGCATCGCCGACCGGCTGCTCCCGATCGAGGAGCGCGCCATCTCCTCCTTCTTCCCGAGTGCGCCGGAGGACGAGGTCCACGGCCGCATGATCGCGGTGCTCGACGGCGTGAGCCAGATCGGCCAGTTCTCCGTGGTCGCCATCAATCTCGGCGAGCGTGACGGCATCGAGCGCGGCAACATCCTCGCGGTCCTGCGCCAGGGACCCCTGGTCCGGGACCGCGTCGCCCGCGACGTGATCCGCATGCCCTCGGACCGGGCGGGCCTCATGATGGTCTTCCGGACCTTCGAGAAGCTCTCCTACGGGATCGTCCTCGAGAGCGACCGCCCCCTCGGCGTCCTCGACGAGGTCACGAACCCCTGATCCCCCGCACCGGGGCGCCTCGCGCCCCGGTGCGGAACGGACCCACGGATCCGCGGGAACGGGCGCACGGAGCGCCCGGTGTCCTCCCCTGCCTTCCCCGGCGGCAGCCGGCGCACGCTCGAGGTCCCTCCCTGTCGGAGCCTGCCCGTGTTCGCTGCGGACGACTGGCTGCGTCTCGCCTGCTGCCCCGGCGTGGGCTCCGCCGCCGCGGGGCGACTCCTGCGCGAGGAGCTCGCCCCGGAGGGGGTCGAGCTGCTCCGCCGCCGCGTCCGGGACGCGGTCCGGGAGGAGGAGGTCGCGGCGCTGCGGCGCGCCTGCGCCGCCGCCGGGGTCGGCGTCCTCACGCCGGCGGACCCGGCCTGGCCGCCGCGGCTCCGCGAGATCCACGACCCGCCGCCCGCCCTCTACGTCCGCGGCGATCCCGCCCTGCTCCGGCAGCCGCAGCTGGCCGTCGTGGGCGCCCGCCGGGCCTCGCGGCGGGGCCTGTCCGACGCGGGCTGGCTCGCCCGGGGGCTGGCCCGGGCGGGCCTGGGCGTCACCAGCGGCCTCGCCCTCGGCATCGACGGCGCGGCCCACCGGGCGGCCCTGGACGCCGGCGGGGCGACCGTCGCGGTGCTCGGCGCCGGCGTCGACGTGCCCTATCCCCGCATCCACGCGGCCCTCGCCGAGGCCGTGGCCCGCCGCGGCCTGCTCGTGAGCGAGTGGCCCCCCGGGACCCGGCCCGCCCGTCATCACTTCCCGCGCCGCAACCGGCTGATCAGCGGCCTGTCCCTGGGCGTGATCGTGGTGGAGGCGGGGGACCGCTCGGGCTCGCTCATCACGGCCCGCCTGGCGGCGGAGCAGGGCCGGGAGGTCTTCGCCCTGCCCGCCACGGCGCGGGATCCGGGGGGCGCCGGCTGTCATCGGCTGATCCGCGAGGGGGCCGTGCTCGTGCGCGATCTCGAGGACGTGTTCGCGGAACTCCCGGAAGGGTTCCGTCCGCAGCGGTGCGCCGGGCCCCCGCGGGAACCGGCGCCCCGCGCCGCGGTCCCCGACGATCCCGTGCTCGCGGCGCTGGACGCGGAGGGCACCTCCATGGAGGCCCTGCTCGCCCGCACGGGGCTCGCGGTCCCGGCCCTCGCGGCCCGGCTCACGGAGCTCGAACTCGACGGGCGCGTGGCCCGCGAGGGCGAGCGGATCGTGCCCCTGCCGCCGGCGCCCGTCGGATCGGTATGATCCCGCTCCCGCTGCCTCCGGGAGCCCCGACCTCGTGGACCGCTACGCCGTCTTCGGCCATCCCGTCGCCCACAGCCTGTCGCCGCGGATCCACGCGCACTTCGCGGCCGAGACGGGGCAGGAGCTGTCCTACGAGGCCATCGAGGCGCCCCTCGACGGGTTCACGGCCAGCGTGCGTGCCTTCCTCGCCGCCGGGGGGCGTGGAGCGAACGTGACCGTGCCCTTCAAGGGCGAGGCCTGCGGACTCGCCGACCTCGTCGATCCGCCCGCGGCCCGGGCCGGGGCGGCCAACACGCTGCGCGTGGAGCCCGACGGTCGCATCGCCGCCTTCAACACCGACGGGGTCGGCCTCGTCACCGATCTCCGGGACCATCTCGGCGTCGCGCTCGCCGGGGCCCGGGTGGTGCTCGTCGGGGCCGGCGGCGCGGCCGCCGGCGTCGTGGAGGCGCTGCTCGACGCGGGGGTCGCCGAGCTCGTGATCGCCAACCGCACCGCGGCGCGCGCCCGCGCCCTCGTCGGGCGCTTCCGCGAGCGGGCCGCCGGCGCGGTGCTCCGGGCCGCGCCCTTCCCCGGCCTGCCGCCGGCGGACCTGCTCGTGAACGCGACCGCCGCGAGTCTCGCCGGCACGGTGCCGCCGCTTCCGGACGGGGTCGTCGTGAAGGGCACCTGCGCCTATGACATGATGTACGCGGACGCGCCGACCCCCTTCCTGCGCTGGTGCCGCACGCGCGGTGCGGGGCGGACGGCCGACGGCCTCGGCATGCTCGTGGAGCAGGCCGCCGAGGCATTCCTGCTCTGGCGCGGCGTCCGGCCCGACACGGCCGGGGTCCGCGCCCTCCTGCGACCGGACGCACGATGACCAATCCCCTGCTCGACGCCGCCGACCTGCCGCCCTTCGACCGCATCCGACCGGAACACGTGGAGCCGGCCCTCGACCGGGTGCTCGAGGAGAACCTCGCGCTCCTGGAGACCGTGGCCGCGGCGCCGGCGGCCTGGGACGCCGTGGTGACGCCCCTCGAGGAGGCCGGAGACCGCCTCGCCCGCGTGTGGTCGCCGGTCCGCCATCTTCACGCCGTGGCCGACAGCGAGCCCCTGCGCCGCGTCTACGAGGCGGCGCTGCCGAAGCTCACGGACTACGGCAACCGCTTCGGTCAGCACCGCGGTCTCTACGACGCCTACCGGCGCCTGGCCGAGGCCCCCGACTTCGAGGAGGCCGAGCCCGCGCGCCGCGCGGCGGTCGAGCACGCCCTCCGGGATTTCCGCCTCTCGGGCATCGATCTCGCGCCGGCGGCGCAGGCGCGGTACCGGGAGATCAGTCAGCGGCTCTCGGAGCTCGGCAACCGCTTCTCCCAGAACCTGCTCGACGCGACGGACGCCTGGAGCGCCACGGTGGCGCCGGAGCGCCTGGCGGGGCTCCCGGAGTCGGTCCGGGAACGTGCCCTCGAGGAAGGTCGCAAGCAGGGCGCGGACGGCGCCGTGATCGGCCTCGACGGACCCACCTACCTCGCGGTCATGACCCACGCCGACGATCGGGCCCTGCGCCACGAGGTCTACGAGGCCTGGACCACCCGCGCCTCCGATCGGGGGCCGCACGCCGGGCGCTGGGACAACACGCCGCTCATCGAGGAGATCCTCGCCCTCCGGCACGAGCAGGCGCAGCTCCTCGGCTACGGGTCCTGGGCCGAGCGCCAGCTCGAGGGGCGCATGGCGGGCAGTCCCGACGAGGTGCTCGCCTTCCTGCGCGACCTGGCGGCCCGTTCCCGGCCCCGGGCGGAGCAGGAATTCGCGGAGCTGGAGGCGTGGGCGCGCGAGATGCTCGGCCTGGACGTGCTCGAGGCCTGGGACGTGGCCTGGGCCGGCGAGCGTCTGCGCCGGGAGCGCTATGCCGTCTCCCAGGAGACGCTCCGCCCCTACTTCCCCGTGGACCGGGTGCTCGAGGGCATGTTCGAGATCGCCCGCCGCCTCTTCGACGTGCGCGTGGAGCGCGCGAGCGGCTGGCCCGTGTGGCACGAGGACGTGCGCGCCTTCGAGATCCGTCGCGGGGACGAACTCGTCGGTCGCTTCTACCTCGACCTCTACGCCCGGCGGCACAAGCGAGGCGGCGCCTGGATGGACGGCTGCATCGGTCGCCGGCGCACCGGGGACGGGGTGCAGGTCCCCGTGGCCTTCCTCACCTGCAACTTCGCTGGGCCCGTGGGCGACCGGCCGGCGCTGCTGACCCACGACGAGGTGACCACGCTCTTCCACGAGTTCGGCCACGGGCTGCACCACATGCTCACGCGCGTGGACGTGGCCGACGTCGCCGGCATCAACGGCGTGCCCTGGGACGCGGTGGAGCTCCCGAGCCAGTTCCTGGAGAACTGGTGCTGGCAGGCGGAGGCGATCCCGCTGATCTCCGGGCACTGGGAGACCGGGGAGCCGCTGCCCGCGGAGCTCCTCGAGCGCCTCCTGGCGGCCCGGAACTTCCAGTCCGCCATGGGCATGGTGCGCCAGCTCGAGTTCGGGCTCTTCGACTTCCGCCTCCACCACGAGTACGACCCGGAGCGCGGCGGTCGCGTCCAGGAACTCCTCGACGCGGTCCGCGACGAGGTCGCGGTGGTGCGTCCCCCCGTCTTCAACCGCTTCCAGAACGGCTTCGGCCACATCTTCTCGGGCGGCTACGCGGCCGGCTACTACAGCTACAAGTGGGCGGAGGTGCTGTCCGCGGACGCCTTCGCCCGCTTCGAGGAGACGGGCATCTTCGACGCCCAGACCGGGGCGGCCTTCCTCGAGCACGTCCTCGAGCGCGGTGGCAGCGAGCCGCCGGAGGTCCTGTTCCGGCGCTTCCGCGGCCGGGACCCGGACGTCTCGGCGCTCCTGCGGCACAGCGGCATCGAGGACGACGCCGGGGTGGCCGCGTGACGCGGACCCGCCGCCGCTTCATCGCCGGAGCGGTCTGCCCGCGCTGCGGCGCCCAGGACCGCATCGTGGTGTTCCTCGAGGCCGACGGCGCCGGCGGCGACGGCCTCGCCCGCGAGTGCGTGGCCTGCGGCTTCGAGGACCGCATGGTCGACGGCTCCGGACCGGGCGAGGCCCCGCGGGGCCGCCTCGACGCGCCGCGGCCCCGTCCGGCCGAGGACCGGGCGCAGCCGATCCGCTTCTACCCCCGTCCCCCGAAGCGCGGCGAGGGCTGAGGCGCCGGGACGTCCGTCGCCGGAAACCAGCCCTCGAACTCCCGCAGCAGCACCCGGCCCAGCGCCACGCCCCGGGCCAGGAAGAAGGCGTCGAAGGCGAGCCAGAGCCCCGCATTCCCCAGCCCACGGGTCGCCCACCAGAGCGGCAGGTACACCCCGAGGACGGCGAGCACCATGGTGTCGCGCATGGCCCGCGTGCGCATGGCGCCGATGAAGACGCCGTCGAGCAGGAAGCACCAGAGGGCGAGCAGCGGCAGCGCGGCGAGCCACGGAAGCTGGGCCCGGGCCGCGGCCGCCACGGCCGGGAGATCCGTGAGCAGGCCCACGACGGCGTCGCCGGCCACGGCATAGAGCGCCGCGAAGGCGATGCCCGTGAGCAGGGAGAAGCGCCCCGCGGCGCGCAGCACGCGCAGGAAGCCGTCCCGGTCCCCGGCCCCGATCGCACGGCCGGCGAGGGCTTCCGCGGCGTGCGCGAAGCCGTCGAGCCCGTGGGCCACGACCATCAGCAGGTTCAGGAGCAGGGCGTTCGCGGCGAGCACGGTCTCGCCCTGGCGGGCGCCCTGGGCCGTGAAGAAGGCCATGGCGCCGAGGAGCACGAGGGTGCGCAGGAACAGGTGTCCGTTCACGGCGAGGAGCTCGCCGTAGGCCGAGGGCCGCAGCAGCGCCGCCCGGTCCAGGGGCGCTCGGTGGGCGCGCAGGCGGCGCAGGGCGAAGCCCGCGGCGAGCGCGAGGCCGAGGAGCTCGGCGGCGAGGGTCGCCCCGGCGACCCCCTCGGTCCGCAGGCCCAGCCCCAGCACCAGGATCAGGTCGAGGACGATGTTGGCGAGGTTCGTGGTGACCACCACCACGAGCACGCTGCGCGTGTCGCCCAGCCCCACCAGGAACCCCGTGCACGCGTAGGTAGCGAGCACCGCCGGGGCGCTGAAGATGCGGATCGCGGCGTAGCGACGCGCTTCCTCGGCGACCTCCGGCGGCGGGGCCAGGAGCTCCAGGCCCACGGCCACGCCCAGGGGGGCGAGCAGGAGCACGAGCGCCCCGAGTGCCGCCGCCAGGGTGCAGCCCTGGGCCAGGAGCAGCCGCAGGGCGCCGTCCCGGTCCCGCGACGGCGCCCGGCCGTGCAGCTGCGCCGCGAGCCCCGTCGTCCCCATGCGCAGGAAGCCGAAGCCCCAGTAGAGGAAGCCGAAGATCGTCGTGCCGACGGCCACCGCGGCGAGGTAGACGGGATCCGGCAGGTGCCCGAGCACCGCCGTGTCCACGAGCCCGAGCAGGGGCACGCTCAGGTTCGAGACGATCATCGGCCAGGCCAGGGACCAGACGCGGGCGCGGTCCTCGGGGCGC
>JAZBPF010000095.1:0-2449 GCA_036351515.1 Pseudomonadales bacterium
CTCGCGCAGATCCACCTCGTGGCGGAGCTGCCCCTCGCCGAGCGCTGGCCCGCGCTCGCGGGTCATTACACGCGCATGACCGAGCGCCCCTCCCTGGCCGCGAATCTCGCGATCTGCGCGAAGATGCTCGCGAAGCTGGTGCCCGAGAAGCTCGATCTGGCCTGACCCCTTCCCGGCGGACGAGCGGGCGGCCGCCCCATCCGCTCGTCCGTAGCATCCCTGTGCACGCACCAGATCAGCGCCGTTGGGTGCTGCCCGACTTGCACGCGTCCGGGGCGATGCGCGACCCTCCTCGCGGACGGCGCACGCCTCCATGGCATCTGCCAGCGCGGCCTGCGCCGACCATCTCGACAGGCACTGGCGAAGCTCCACCTCCGCACGGGGGCCGCTGCTGCAGGGACGCGTTCGCGTCGCGCAAGCGCGAGGGACCGGTCGCCCGCACGCCATCGACCACGGGAGGCGGGCATGACCGACGGCGGAGCGAAGGGCTGGTTCGCAAGGCAGCGGGAACGGATCGAGGCACTCTGGGCGCAGCCCCAGGTGCGCTTCGGCACGCTCGTCGGCGGCCTCGGCCTCGCGGCGGGCCTGGTGATCTCGGCCGGGACCACCTCGATCATCCGCCAGACGAACACCACCGAGTTCTGCGTGAGCTGTCACGTCTACGAGAACTTCTACGAGGAGTTCCAGCAGTCCGAGCATTTCCGCAACGCCACGGGCGTGCAGGCCAGCTGCGCATCCTGCCACCTCCCCCACGACAACTGGGCGACCATGATCGCCGCCAAGGCCCACTCGGGCTTCAAGGACGTGTGGGCCTACACCCTCGGCGGCATCGACAGCCCGGAGGATTTCGAGGCGCGGCGCGCGGTACTCGCCCGCGACATCTGGGAGCAGTACGAACGCAACGACAGCCAGTTCTGCCGACACTGCCACGAGCCGGAAGCCTGGGACCTGCAGGCCCAGTCCGCCATGGCGCGCGGCGCGCACCAGAGCGTCGTCGACGGGGACGCGACCTGCATCGCCTGCCACAAGGGCATCGCGCACTCGATTCCCGAGGGCGCGCGCGGGGACGACGGAGGCGAGCCGGACGACGGCGGCAGCGGCACGGACCAGGAAGGTACCGACCGAGAGGACGAAGGCGCTCGGGAGGCCCAGGAGACCGCCTCCGGAGCGTCGGCGGACGACGAGGACGAGGCGTCGGCAGACGCGGACCAGGACGGCCCTGCCGGAGAATCGGACGGGCGCGAGACGGCTGATGGCCGGCGCACCGCGGCGGCAGACGACGACGCCGCGGCCGACGGAAGCGGAGCAGACGACGCTGCGAATGCGGACCAGGGCACGCCGGCCGACGGCGGCGGAGAGGCGCGGCACGACGGCAACGCGGAAGCGCAGACCGCCTCCGCCGCATCGGCGGGCGACGAGGACGAGGCGTCCAGAGGCGCAGATCAGGACGATTCTGCCGGGCGATCGGACGGCGGCAAGACGGCCGACGGAGCGCGGACCGTGACCACCGACGACGGCGCGGATGCGAACGGGGGCACGCCGGCCGACAGCGGGAACGGCCAGGGCGGCAGCACGGATACGCAGACCGCCTCCGCCCCGGAGCGCGACGGCGACGACTCATCGGGTGACGGGCCGAGCGAAGCCCAGTCCGACGGAGACGAGCAGGCGAGCGACGACGCATCCGCGAAGGACGGCGCCCTCCTCGCCTCGAACTGCCGCATGTGCCACGGCGCGGCGGCACCGGCGCTCGAGAGCTTCGCTTCCCTGAGCGAGCGGGCCTTCCTGTCCGCCCTGGAGAACCACATGGCGACCGGCGGCACCGTGGAATCCCTCACCACCGGCGAGCGGCGTGCCCTCCACCGGTATCTCCAACGCTAGCGCCCACGGCGCGCCCGGACCGATCCGCTCCGCCGCAGAGGCATTGCCCACGGTGGAGCTGTGGCAGGATGCGCCCGTTCTTTCGACTGCCTGCAGCCAAGGCGCGCCTTCGGGGTCCGCGCCCGGGGAAACCATGCGCCTGCGCACCGTACTCCAGTCCGCCCGTCCGGCCTTCCTGCCACTCGCTCTCGTGTGCGTACTGCTCGGCATCGCGGTCGTCGCCCACGCCGGCGAGCCGTTCTCGAGCCTCTTCGCCGCCTGGGTGGCTCTGGGCGCGGTGGCAGCCCACGTCAGCGTCAACGCCCTGAACGAGTACCGCGACTACGAGAGTGGCCTCGACCTGCGCACGCAGCGGACTCCCTTCAGCGGCGGCAGCGGTGCCCTGCCGGCGGATCCCGCGGCGCACCGCGCGGTCGGGGGGCTCGCGGCGGCCAGCCTCGGGCTCACGGCGCTGGTCGGCCTCACCATCGTCTTCCGCCACGGGCCGGCGATCCTGCCCCTCGGGCTGGCCGGGATCGGGCTCGTCCTCACCTACACGCAGGGCCTGAACCGGCGCCCCTGGCTGTGTCTC
>JAZBPF010000096.1:0-2305 GCA_036351515.1 Pseudomonadales bacterium
CCGTGCCGGATCGGTCCCGACGCCGGCTCGTCCGTGAAGGCCGCGGGGCGCACCAGGGTCCAGTCGAGGCCGCTCGCCCGGACGATCGCTTCCTGCGCCTCGTGGTCGGCCATGGCCCGGCGCAGGAGCCCGCCGAACATCACGTACTTCCAGAAGAAGTCCAGATGGCGCGCACTGTCGCCGGCACCGAGCGTCGAGAGCACGACGAGGCGCGAGACGCCCGCGGCGTGCATCGCATCCACCACGTTGCGCGTGCCCGGCGCCCGCAGGCGGCCGCGCATGCCGGCGCCGAGGGCGACGATCGCCGCGTCCTGCCCGGCGACGGCCCGGGCCACGGCCTCCCGGTCGAGGACGTCGCCGGCGCGGCGCACGAGTTCCGGATGGTCGAGCTCCAGAGTCTCCGGCCGCCGCGCGAAGGCGGTGACGCGATGGCCCTGCGCGAGGGCGAAGGGAACGAGGTGACGGCCGAGGGTGCCCGTGGCACCGAAGATGACGAGGTTCATGGTCGCTGCTCCTGAGTGGGTTTACACGGTGTCAATTGACAGGGCGTAAAGCTAGGCGCAGATTGACGCTGTGTCAAGCGATTCCGGAACGATCCCCTCGATGAGCGAGAAGACCCAGGACACGCGCCGGCGCATCCTCGAAGCGACCCGCGATGCGCTGCTCTCCGGCGAAGGCGCCGGCGTACGCATGGCCGACATCGCCCGCCGGGCCGGCGTCAGCCGCCAGGCCCTCTACCTGCACTTCGCCAACCGCGCCGAGCTGCTCGTGGCCACGACGCGCTTCGTGGACGAGGAGCAGGACGTCGACGCGCGGCTCGCGGCCTCGCGCAGCGCCGCGAGCGGACGCGAGCGCCTCGCGCGCTTCATCGAGGCCTGGGGCGGCTACATCCCGGAGATCCACCCCATGGCCCGTCCGCTCCTCGCGGTCTACGAGACGGACGACGCCGCGCGCGAGGCCTGGGACGACCGCATGCGCGCGGTGCGGGAGGGCTGCGCGGCGGCCGTGGCCGCTCTCGAGACGGACGGCGACCTCGCGCCGGAGCTCTCCGCGAAGGACGCCACGGACCTGCTCTGGGGCCTGCTCTCCGTGCGCAACTGGGAGCAGTGGCGCTTCGGCGCGCGCTGGTCCCAGAAGAAGTACCTGGCCATGGTGCAGCGGCTGGCGGAGCGGGCACTGGTCGGGGAGTGAGCAGGAGCTGCGCCGAATGGCATTCGTGAGGTATAATGCTGCCATTCGGCAAGAGGCCTGCAGCATGGAAGTCGAACGCATCCGCGGCCGCTGGCATCCGGAAGCGGCGGCCGTCGAACCGGAGATCACCCAGGAGGAGGCCGAGGCCGGCGTCCGCCTGGCCCTGCGCCTCTTCGAGCGCTGGGGACTCACCGACCGGGAAGCGCGGGTGCTCCTCGGCGGGGTGAGCGCGCGGACCTACGCGCGCTGGAAGGCCGGGGAGATCGGCCGCCTCGAGACGGACCGGAAGATGCGTCTGTCTCTGCTGGCAGGCATCCACAAGGCGCTCCGGTCCCTCTTCACGGAGCCGGAGCGGGCGTACGGCTGGATCTCGCGGCCCAACGCCGACTTCGAGGGGCGCCGTCCGCTCGACGTCCTGCTCCAGGGACGCATCACGGACCTCCTGGACGTGCGCGCCTACCTCGACGCGGCGCGGGGATGACGTCCACGCCCCCGGTCCGGCGCGTCACCTGGGCGCGCAGCCACCGGATCATCGCGTCCAACCATCCCCCCATCGATCTCTTCGAGGACGTGGCCGATCCCGCGGACTGGGAGGCGCTCGTCTCCCTGGAGTCGAAGAGCAATCCCCGCGTCCTCGCGAACGTCGGCGCGCTCGCCCTCGTTCCGCCGGAGCGTCGTGTCGCGGGGCCCGGGGCCTCCTGGGCCATGGCGCCCTTCGTGCACGTCAGCCCCCGCTGGGCCGGTCGCTTCCACGACGGCCGCTTCGGGGCGTACTACGCCGGCGAGTCCTTCGAGACGGCGGTGGCGGAGAGCGCCTTCCATCGCGCGCGCTTCTACCGCGCCAGCGGCCAGGTCGAGGGCTGGTTCTCCCAGAACCGGGAGCTCGTCGCGGCCGTGGACGCCGAGCTGCACGACCTGCGGGGCGCGCCCGGCTTCGCGGCGGTGCTCGATCCCGACGACTACGGCGCCTCGCAGGCGCTCGCCCGGCAGCTCCGCAACGCCGGCAGCGACGGGCTCTGCTGGCCGAGCGTGCGCCGGGACGCAGGCGCGTGCATCGCCGCCTTCTGGCCGGACGTGATCGGACGTCCGCAGCAGGGGCGCCACCTCGGCTTCC
>JAZBPF010000097.1:0-3186 GCA_036351515.1 Pseudomonadales bacterium
AGCGTGTCTTCCTCGGCCACGAGCGTCGTCACGTGCTCGACGATGTAGCGCGGCTGCGCCGCCACCTGGCCCGGCACGGCGGTGGCGACGGTGATCGCGTTGCCGCCGGCCCAGTCGACGGTCTCCCAGCGCTCGTCCGACACCGCGTCGCCCGGCGGCACGTAGAGCCCGTTCGCGTTGTTCTGGAACTGGGCGAGGTCGCCGGGGCCGAGGGTCTCGATGAACTGCTCCGCCTGGGAGAGGGCGGCCTCGGCCGCCTGGAAGGCGATGTCGCGGTCCCGGGCGGCGGCGGCCATCCGTTCCTCGAGGGTCGTGGTCTGCAGCCCCGAGACGCCGAGGATCGTGATGATCAGCAGCACCACGAGGGCGATGAACAGGGCCACCCCGTCCTGGCGACGTCCGGGAAGCGGACGCTGGCGAATGCTGCGCGTGCGGTTCATCGGAGCGTGTTCCTGAGCGCGATGGTCTTGGTGAAGCTGCGGCAGAGGACACCCGCGGGCGTGCCGGCCGGGCAGTCCGGCGACGCGTCCTCCGAGACGACGTCGACGCTGGAGACCGTGAGCGTCACGCGCACGGTCACGATCCGCTCCGCCGCGGGGATGCCGGGCGGCGGGAAGGCCACGTTCTGGATGCGCCGGTACTGGTTCGGGACGCGGTCTCCGTCCGTGTCCACGCCGAAGAGCACCTGCAGGTCGCGCACGCCCTCGACGAGTTCCACGGGCGCCTGGTCCGCGGTCTTCCGCCAGAGCGAGAGCGGCGTGTCACCGCGGTTGTTCTGTCCGGCACCTTCCGCCACGTAGAAGATCTGCGACTCGACCCGATGGACCGTGGACTCGGGCCCGTAGGTGACCGCCGCGTCGTCCGTCAGCGAGAGCTGCGCGTTGCCCGGGACCAGGCCCACGGAACCCGCCGCATGGTCGATCTGCATGGGCCCGGCGCCCCCGGCACCCGTGGACTGGAACACCGTGGACTTCTCGCAGTCCGCGATCAGCAGCACGGTCCCGGCGTCGTAGGCGCCGGCGTCGCCGGCGGAGGCCTGGATCGGCGCCGTCGGCGCCGGCAGGCCGCCCACGACCCGCAGCCCCTCCGGGTTCACGACGCGGGTGACGAGCACGTCCGTTCCGTCCGCGACCAGACCGAAGTCGATGTCCGCGGGCATGAGCGCCTGCCGCGCCGGCGGCGACCAGTTGCCCGCTCCCGTGGCGTCGAGTCCCTCGACCATGCGCGTGAAGTCGAACTCGAAGGGCACGTTTCCGCCCACGAGGTTCAGCACGTTGAGCACCACGAGGTCGTCGGTCGCGGAGAAGCAGCCGGTGAAGCCGGCCATGCGCAGGGGCCGCTCGATGAAGTCCATGGCGAAGCGCGCGTTCTCCTGGAGCCGCGCCTGGCCCATGTTGATCTGGTAGGTCTCCCGGTTCGCCGTGAACATCTGCACGATGCCCACGGTGATGAAGGCCCCGAGCGTCAGCGCGACGAGGAGTTCGACGAGCGAGACGCCCCGCTGCCGCGAGGAGGGGGCAGGGCCGGGGAGACGGGAACGGAGCGCGGCAGCCATGGGGCGGTCAGCCTCCGAGGGTCGTCGAGACGGACAGGTCGAGGGTGTTCGCCCCGCCCCGCTCGTCCTGCCAGCGGATCGTGACGGTGACCATGTCGCCGGCCTCCGCCACCTCGCCGTCGCCGCTCGGGAGGTCGGCGGCGACGTTCGTGAGCCAGGTGTTCAGGTCGTAGGCACGCATCTGCGCCGCGGCGCACTCGGCGTTCTCGCAGTCGACGACGCCCGGCGGGTCGTCGTCCATGGCGATCGCGTAGCTCGTGCCGGGATTCGCCCGGGCCCGGTCGATGATGTCGTAGGCGTACTGGAACGCCTGGGTGCGCAGCAGGGCGGAGGTGTTGTTCTGCAGGGAGACGAGCTGCAGCGCGGCGACCCCGAGGACGCCGACGGACACGACGAGCACGGCCACGAGGACCTCGATGAGCGAGAAACCGCCCTGGGTACGGCGGCTCGCTGCCGCCGTCCGCCGGGATTCACGCCGGTTCCGCTCCGCGCCGGGACGCTGCATGGTCTCCTCCCTGCGTCAGCAGTCGATGTCGAGCGTGTCGACCCGACCGATGGCGGTGATCGTGACCCGGACGCCGTCGTCGTCCGGAATGCAGAGGTCGAAGGTGTGGACCGTCCCGCCCTGCACCGCCCCGCGCCCGGTCAGGATCACCTCGTCGACGTCGTCGACGCTGTCGACGACCAGGGGATCGGGGGCGCCCTCGAAGGTGCGCAGGAGCGTGTTCGGCGCGAGCTGCTCCTCGACGACCCAACCCGGGCCCCACTCGTTCGCGCCGGCGGACGGATCGACCGCCCGGATGCGCATGGGATCCCCGGTGCGCACCGCTTCTGCCCGGGCATAGCTCACCGCCAGCACGAGCCGGTTCGCCGTGGTGGCGAGGCTGTTGCGCTGGACGATGGCCTGGAACCCGGGAAACACCACGCCCACGAGCACCGCCATGACGGCGAGCGTGACGAGGAGTTCCACGAGGGTGACGCCCTGTTGTCGTCGCATGGGCCTTCCGCGCCCGGTCCTGTTCGAATCGGGAGTCTATGGAGCCGCGGGTGCGAGACCAGCGGACACCGATGAAAGGGATGGGCGTCGGGACCAGTGGGTAGAGGGGCGAGGACTTTGTGAAAAAGCCCGCATTTCAGTGATTTACCGTTCGCTTACGACGCTCCGGAGAGCGCTCGTCGCCGTTCGTCGCGCGCCCGTCCCCCACGCCGTTCCGCTCGTCCACCGGAAGCGACCGCGAAGGCGCTGCGACCGCTGGGTGCATGGTCGCAGCTTTCCCGCGGGGGCTCACTCCTCCCAGCCGTCCTCGCCGGCGCCGAAGTCGCCGCTGTTGTCCCGGTCCCAGCTCCGGGTGCCGTCCCCGGTGAGCCGCAGGGCCCCGTCTCCCGCCACGGCGGTGCCGGCGATCGGCGTGGCCGTGAGCGTGAAGCCGGTCGCGTCCGCGTCCGCGAGCGCGAGGTTGTAGCGCGCGTCCCCGGTGGGCGGGGACACCGCCGTGCAGATCGTGCCGAGGTCGGCACCGGCGTAGGTGAAGTTCACCGTGTAGAAGCGCTCCAGCGCCTGGGCGCAGTCGCCGAGGTCGGCCATGGCCTGGCTGCGGAAGGTGCGCTGCTGATAGATGGTGTACACGGGG
>JAZBPF010000098.1:0-3169 GCA_036351515.1 Pseudomonadales bacterium
CAGGTCCGGCGCCTCCCGGTGGTCCCGACCCACGAGGAGCGCCTCGAAGAAGCGGGGCGCCTCGAAGATGGACAGGGCGAGCGCCGTGATGCGCCCGTCCTCGATCGTCAGGTCGAGAGCGCCCTCGCCCTCGACCCGGGCGATGGAGTCGACGGTGATGCGCCGGCGACTCACGGCAGCTCCCGGAACGGGGGTGCCCAGCCCTGGATGCCCTGGCGCAGCCGTCGCCGCGTCTCCGCGTCCAGGCCCGCGTCGCGCCAGGCGCGGTCGAGCACGTCGACGCGGGCGTGCTCCTTCGGCCCGAAGCAGCCGTAGCAGCCGCGGCCGTAGGCGGGGCAGATCGCGCCGCAGCCCGAGCGCGTCACCGGGCCCAGGCAGGGCGTCCCGCGGGTGACCGTCAGGCAGGGGGTGCCGCGGCGCTTGCACGCGGCGCACACGCTCTCGTCCGCGATCGCCGGGCGCCGCTCGTCCAGGAAGGCGAGCACCACCTCGAGCAGTTCCCCCTTGTCCACGGGACAGCCGTGGAGCTCGTAGTCGACGGACACGAAGTCGGAGACCGGCCGCGAGCGGGCGAGGCTGTCGAGGAGCTCGGGGCGCGGATAGGCACGCGCCGCCCAGGCGGGGTCGACCGGGGCGGTCACGTCCCGGGAGGCCGTGAAGTTGCGCAGGGCCTGCACGCCGCCGGCGGTGGCGCAGGCGCCGATGGTGACGAGGCGCCGCGCCTGCTCCCGCACTTCGTGGATCTCCCGGACCTGGCGTGCGGAGGAGATCGAGCCCTCCACGAGCACGAGGTCCCAGGGCCCGGGGCTCGTGCGGCTCGTCGCCTCCCGGAAGAAGGCGATGTCCACGCGCTCCGTGAGCGTCAGCAGGTGCTCCTCGAGATCCAGCAGCGAGAGCTGACAGCCGTCGCAGGAGCTGAACTTGTGGACGGCGAGCGTCGGCCGCCGTGCGGAGGTCTCCATCACACCTCCCGCAGCTCGAGCCAGGGCCGGAAGCGGTCCACGCGGAACACGGGGCCGTCCCGGCACAGGAAGGCCGGGCCCCACTGGCAGTGGCCGCAGACGCCGAGGGCGCAGCGCATGCTGCGTTCGAGGGACACGTACACCCGGCCGTCGTCGACGCCGAGGCTCCGCAGCCGGAGCAGGGTCTGGCGCATCATGATCGGCGGACCGCAAACGAGGACCGTCCCCCGGGCGGCGTCGGCGGCGACGCCGGCGAGCGCCTCCGTAACGAAGCCCACGGCTCCGCGCCAGCCGGGTTCGGGACGGTCCACGGTCGCGTGGATCCGCGCCCGTGGGTCCGTCGCCCAGGCGCGCAGCTCCGGAACGAAGATCTGCTCCGAGGGCGTGCGGGCGCCGTAGACGAGCTGCAGCGGCGCGCGGCCCGCGGAGGCGAGGCGGCGCTGCAGGACGGGACGCAGCGGCGCGAGGCCGATGCCGCCCGCGAGGAGGACGAGCGGGTCGTCCGGGGGCGGCTCCGGCCAGCCGTGCCCGAAGGGGCCGCGGACGCCGACGAGGTCCCCGGGGCGCAGGGCCGTGAGCGCCCGCGTGAGGTGGCCCACGGGCTTGATTGTGAAGGCGACGCGGCCGTCGGCGAGCACGGCGCTCACGGAGATGGGCGCCTCTCCCTTGCCGAAGAGATACAGCATGGAGAACTGTCCCGGGGCCGGCGCGGCGCCGCCGTGGGGCTCGAGGACGAGCGTCGCCACGGTGTCGTTCTCGCGTTCCACGGCCGCCACGCGGACGCGCTCGGGGACCCAGGCGGCGGCGAGGCTCATGGTCCGTAGACGTCCAGCAGGCGCAGGCGGGTGGCCTCGAGCCGTTCCGTGACCATGCGCAGGACCCGCTCGAGGAGGAGGCGGGCGAAGGCCGGATCCCGCTCGAGCTCCGCGCGGACCGCGGCGGCGTCGATCTCGAGCACGGTCACGTCGTCGACGGCGCGCACGTCGAACTTCCAGGGATCGCCGAGGAGCCAGGACCAGCCGGCCCCGGCCCCCGGGGCGAGGGTCTGCAGGAGCACGGGGGCGGACGCCCGGTCCCGGGTCTCGATGGCGAGGTGTCCGGCCTCGAGGAGGAAGAAGCGGTCGGCGTTCTCCCCTTCCCGGGCGAGCACCGTGTCCGCCGGGACCTCCCGGACCGTCGTGGCCGTGGCCAGGGCGCCGAGCGCTTCCGTGTCGAGGTCCGCGAGCACCGGATGGCGCGCGAGGCGGTCGAGGAGCGTGTCGGTCATGGCGGGCTCCCGCAGACGTCGGGGATCACCTCGGTGACGTCGATGCCCACGGGGCACCAGGCGATGCAGCGGCCGCAGCCGACGCAGCCGCTCGTTCCGAACTGGTCGTACCAGTGGGCGAACTTGTGCGTCAGCCACTGGCGGTAGCGGGCGCGGACGCTGGTGCGCTCGTGGGTGTCGTGGACGTAGGTGAAGTCGAGATGGAAGCAGGAATCCCAGGCCTCGACGCGCTCGGCGGTGGTGCCGGCGGTGTCCACCCGGTCCTCCACCTTCGAGCAGAAGCAGGTGGGGCACACGCTCGTGCAGTTGCCGCAGGCGAGGCATTGCTGCGCCACCCGGTCCCAGCCGGGCGCTTCCCGGGCGCCCTGGAGCCGGGCCTTCAGGTCCCGCGTGTCGAGCCGGCGCCCGATCGCCGCGCGCACGGCCTTCGCCTGGGCGGTGCGCTGCGCCTCGACGTCGTCGTCGGCGAGCGGAAGCGCGAGGGCCTCGAGGATCGCCGTGCCCCGCTCCGTGCCCGCCCGGAGCCGGAAGCTGCGTGCCTCCGGCAGCTCGACGAGCTCGAGGTCCGCCCCCGGCGGGAGCTCCGGGCCCGTGCCCAGGGACGGACAGAAGCAGGTGGCGGCGGCGGTGCGGCACTGCACGGCGACGAGGAGGGCGTCGTCCCGCGTGCGCCGGAAGGCGCCGTCGACGGCGCCCACGGCCCGGTCGAGGACGCCCATGGCCGCGAGGTCGCAGGCGCGCACGCCGACGAAGGCGAAGGGTCCCGTGTCCACGGCGCCCTCGCGCGCGACGAGATCGGGGCCGCAGGTGAACAGGGTGCGCTCGGGTGGGCGCAGGTAGGTCTTCCAGCTGACTGCGGTGGCGTTGTGCCCGAAGGCGCCGGCATCGCCCGGGCCGAGCCGGTAGCGGCCCGGGCCCTGCTCGTCGCGCACCCCCCAGG
>JAZBPF010000099.1:0-3377 GCA_036351515.1 Pseudomonadales bacterium
CGTGCGGGGGACTTCGCGAAGGCGCCCGTGTGCAGGTGCCCGCGCAGCTCGCCCGACGAACGGTAACCCGATTCCAGGACCCCCGTCGGTCACAGCACCAGAGCCGAACGGGAGACCGCCGCCATGTCCCATGCCCTCCGTACCCGCACCGTCCTCCTCGTCGCCGTCGTTTCGCTGATCGCCGCCTGCGCGCGGGACCCGGAACCGCAGCGCCCCGTCGAACCGGGCCCCGGGGTCGGCGGCGCGCCGCCCGACACCACCCTCGGCCGGCCGCACGCCGATGCGGAGGTGGAGGAATTCGTCGTCGCCACCGGAAAGCTCTCCGAGGCGCGTCCCGTCTCCGGGCAGCTGCTCTACCAGCGCTCGGTTCCGGGGCTGCCACCCGGCATGCCTCCGGCGACGGTCCCGGTGGACCGCGAGGGCTACGAGGCCTTCGAGGACCACGGCGTGCTCCGCGTCGGCGAGCACCCGGTCTCGACCTTCTCCATCGACGTCGACTCCGCCTCCTACGCCAACGTCCGTCGCTTCCTGAACCAGGGACAGCTCCCCCGCGGCGACGCGGTGCGCACGGAGGAGCTCGTGAACTACTTCGACTACGGCTACCCGGAGCCCGAGGGCGACGCGCCCTTCGCCGTGTACACGGAGGTCGGCCCGAGCCCCTGGCATCCGGAGCGCAAGCTGCTGCACCTGGGCCTGCAGACCGAACGCCGCGCACCGGAGGACGTGCCCGCCTCGAACCTCGTCTTCCTCGTGGACGTCTCCGGCTCCATGCAGGCGCCGGACAAGCTCGAGCTCCTGAAGGCGTCCCTGAAGCTCCTCGCCGCGCGCCTGCGCCCGCAGGACCGCGTCGCCATCGCCGTCTACGCCGGCGCCGCCGGCATCGTCCTCGAGCCCACGGCGGGCGACCGGAAGGCGGAGATCGTCGCCGCCCTCGACCAGCTCCGGGCCGGTGGCTCCACCCACGGCAGCGCCGGGATTCAGCTCGCCTACGCGCTCGCCCGCCAGTCCTTCGTCGAGGGCGGCGTGAACCGCGTGATCCTCGCCACCGACGGCGACTTCAACGTCGGCACCGTGAACCACGAGGCACTCGAGGAGCTCGTCGAGCGCGAGCGCGAGGCCGGCGTCGCCCTCACGGTGCTCGGCTTCGGCACCGGCAACTACCAGGACGGACTCATGCAGCGCCTCGCGCAGATCGGCGACGGCAACGCCGCCTACATCGACACGCTCTCCGAGGCCCGCAAGGTGCTCGTGGAGGAGCTCGCCGCGACGCTGGAGATCGTCGCCCGCGACGTGAAGATCCAGGTGGAGTTCAACCCCGCCCGCGTCGCCGAGTACCGCCTGATCGGCTACGAGACGCGAGCGCTGGAGCGCGAGGACTTCGCCAACGACGCCGTGGACGCTGGCGAGATCGGCCCCGGCCACACGGTCACGGCGCTCTACGAACTCGCCCTCGTGGGCGAAGGGGGCGCGCTGCACGAGCCGCTGCGTTACGGTGACGAGGCGGCCGCCCGTACCCGGGCCGGTCTCGACGCCGAGCTCGCGCACCTGCGGCTCCGCTACAAGCGCCCCGGCGCCGAGGAGAGCACGCTGAGCACCCATCCGATCCTCGCCGCCGACGTGCGCGCGCGCCTAGCGGACACCTCCGACGCCTACCGCTTCGCCGCCGCGGCCGCCGCCTTCGGCCAGCTCCTGCGCGGGGGCGACTACACGGGCGCCTTCGCCTGGGACGACGTCGCCGCCCTCGCGCGAGACGCCCGCGGCGCGGATCCCTGGGGCCATCGCGGCGAGTTCCTCGGCCTCGTCGGCACGGCGAAGGCCCTGACGCCCGCCCGCGTCGGTTCCCTCTGAGCGGGCCGGCGACGCGTGGTCGAGGCGGAAATCGATGCGGCCCCCGAACCCGACGCGGAGGCCGGCGCAGACGAGGCGCTCATGGCGGCGTACGCCGCCGGGGACGCCGGCGCCTTCGATGCGCTCTACGACCGCTGGCGCGGCCCCGTCTTCCGCTACTTCCTGCGCCAGCTCGACCGCACGGAGGCGGAGGAGGCGCACCAGGACACCTGGCTGCGCCTCGTCCGCTTCCGGTCGCGCTACCGCCCCGACGGACCGTTCCGGAACCTGCTCTTCACGATCGCCCACGGCGTCCTCGTCGACCGGCACCGCTCCCGGGCTCGCCAGCCGGTCGCCGACGAGGATCCGGACGGCACGCCCGGGGACGACGACGTGGTGGCGAATCTCGATCGCACCCGCCTCGCGCAGCGCCTCTTCCGCGCGATCCGCCGCCTGCCGAGCGCCCAGCGCGAGGCCCTGGTCCTGCGCGAGGAGACGGGTCTGAGCGCCGCCGAGATCGCCGCGCTCTGCGGCGGTACGGAGGAGGGCGTGCGCAGCCGCCTCCGCTACGCCATGGGGCGCCTGCGCGCCGAACTGGCAGGAGCGAACGATGAACCCGTCTGACGACGATCTCCGCGCGCTCTACCGCAGCGAACGGCCCGAGCCGCCCGGGGCCCTCGACGACGCGATCCGCCGCGCCGCCCGCGAGGAGCTCGAGGGCGCGGATGCGCCTCCCGCACCTGTACGGCACCGTTGGCTCGGCCCGGGCCTCGGCGCCGCGGCCGGCGTGCTCCTCGCCGTGCTCGTCGTGCCGCTGGCACTGCGGGAGGAGCAGGCGCCCGAACCCGCGCCCTCGCGCTACGCGCCGAGCGCACCGCTGAGCGATCCGGAGACGATCCGCCCGGTCCAGGAGTCGTTCTCCGTCGCCGAGGACGCCGAAGCACCACCCACCGAGGTCGCCCGCAAGGGCGCGTCGTCGCAGGACGCCGGCGAGGCCCGGAACCGAGCGCCGAGGGAGCCCGTCTCGGGCGCCTCCGGCGCCCTGCGCGTGGAGCCGCCGCGGGCGGAACGCGCGCCCGCGCCGGCGGCGCAGCCCGGGGCCGACCTCGCCCCGGCCGCCGAGCTCCACTTCCGCATGGCCGAGCCGGTCCCGGAGATGCCCGTGGTGCTCGGGCGGAGTGGTTCGGTGATCCGCCTCCGTGCCGGCTGGGCACGCCACGACGCGTGCACGACGACGGTCGACGCGGGCCTTCCCCTGGACGACCTCGAGATCGAGCCGCTCGGCGGCACGGCCGACGGCACCGGCGAGGGCCTGCGGATCCTCGCGCCGGACGGCCCTCTGGTGCTCCGCTGCACCGAGCAGGGCTGGTCCCTCCCGGCTCCCTGAGCGGCGTTCGGCGGCGCGTCCCCTCCCGACGGACGCGGTGATCGTGGTGCGGTTTTTCTCCGGCCCGCCCCGCGTGTCAGGGTGCGGCCCCTGCGGGTCGGGCGTTCCGTCGTACGCCGCGAGCGCCCGTCGCCCGCGCGAAGAAGGAGAACGCCATGCAGTA
>JAZBPF010000100.1:0-21539 GCA_036351515.1 Pseudomonadales bacterium
GTAGCCGTCGTAGTCGGGATGGTCCAGCCAGTCGCGGAAGTGGCGCACGTCGAAGCCGAGGCTCGCGTCGAGGGTCGCGAGCGGCAGGTGCTCGATGCCGCCGATCCAGTCGATGGGGTAGGACTGGTTGGTCCGGCTGCCCACGGTCCCGATGCCCCAGCTCGCGCGCGACAGGAGCGAGAAGGCGCCGCCCGGATAGGCGACGTCGCGGTAGTAGTCGCCGGGGCTCATGGCCGGCGCGATCGCCACCAGCGCAGGGTTGCGGTTCAGGGCCGCGAGCCACTGCACGGAGGCGAGGTAGGAGGTACCGAACATGCCCACCTTGCCGTTCGACCAGGGCTGCTCGGCGATCCAGCTCAGGGTGTCGTCCCCGTCCGGGATCTCCTGGAAGTACGGATACCAGTTCCCCTCGGAGTCGTAGCGCCCGCGCGCCGACTGGAACACGAAGGCATAGCCGTTCGCCGTGGCCCAGCGCGCATAGCCCTGACGCACGTCGGCGGAGCCGTTCGTGTAGATGTCCCGGACGAGCAGCGTCGGGAACGGGCCCTCGGGGCCGGGCAGGTAGACGTCGGTCGCCAGGCGGACGCCGTCGCGCATGGGAACCATGACGTGATAGCGCGCGACGAGCGTGTCGGGGAAGGCCGGCTCGGCCGCGAAGGCCGGAAGCAGGAGGAACGACAGCAGGCCGACGAGCAGCGATCTGGGGACCATGGGCGAACTCCGTGGGGCGGCGATGGATCGAACCCGGGTCGAGACCCCGGACCGGGCAGGCGCCCGGTCCGGGATCGCGCGGGGATGGAAGGAACCTACCAGCGGTAGGCGCCCCGCAGGTAGTAGCTGCCACCGGTGAAGCCGTAGGGAGACGTGGTGTCGTAGAACCCGTTGCCGATGCCGTTCACCGGCCTCACTTCGTCCGGATAGTTGTTGAAGAGGTTGTTCGCCCCGCCGTAGATCGAGATCCCGCTGGGGAACTCGTAGCCGACCTCGAGATCGACGATCCAGGCAGGATCGTTGCTGGTGTCGTTCGCAGGCACCGCCGCGACACTGTCCCATTCCCCGAAGCGAACGGCCCGCAGGTTCGCGACCAGGCTCCGGAACGTGTACACGCTGCTCAGGACGAGCTTGGACGGGGGAATGTCACGGGTATAGGTCGACAGGCGGGACCGATCGAACTGCTGGAGCGGGGTGCCGTCCGCCAGCACGAGGCCCGAGAGTTCGGGCGGGTTCGGATCGACGCTGGTGACCTCGTCGTCGTTGTAGTTGTAGGCCGCGCTGTTGTTCAGCGAACCCCAGGCCCCATCGAGGGCCCACGTCACGACGACGTCGATGCCTCGTGTACGCGTGTCGATGGCGTTGGTGAAGTAGTTCGCACCGCCGAGCGACGCGTCGAAGCCTGCGGCGTCGAGCAGCGCCGAGATCTCGTCCCCGATCGTGCCGCCGCCCGCCGCAGGACGGTTGTCCCCACGATTGAACTGCGTGGAGAGGGCGATCCGGTCTTCGACCTCGATCTGATAGAGGTCGACGGTGATGTCGACGTTGTCCAGCGGTTGGTAGACGAGACCCAGGCTGAAGTTCGTCGAGGTCTCCGGCACGAGGGGCTCTGCCCCGAGCGCCTGCGCGGCCGGATCGGTTCCGGGCAGCGTCTGCCGGACCACGATCGTCTCGGCCACTCCGTCGTTGTCGAGATCCTGGAACTGGCCGCGACTTCCACGGAAGCCGAGCTGCTGGATGCCCGGCGCGCGGAACCCCGTGTTGAAGGAGCCCCGGAACGCCAGCCGGTCGGTCAGGTCGTAGCGCCCGCTGACCTTGTAGATGAACTCGCTCCCGGAATCGTCCGAGAAGTCCTCGTAGCGACCGGCAACGGACAGCAGGGTCCTTTCGTTCGGCTCCCAGCCCAACTCGACGTAGCCGTTCAGGTTGTCGCGTTCCACGTGGTTGACCGCCTGCGGCGAGAACCCGGGGAAGCCCTGAGCCTCGGGAGGCGCACCATTGCCGCCGTCGACGTAGCTGAGCTCCTCCCCCTCGCGGATCTCGAAGCCCTCGTTGCGGAACTGGCCCCCGAAGGAGGCCTGGAGCACACCCGAGCGTCCGAGGTCGATGCGCCGGGTGGCATCGAGCTGGAGCACCGTCTCCTCCGCGTCGATCCCGCCGAGATAGAACGAAGTCGGGCTCGCGACACCGAGGCTCGCGTTCAGGCCGAGGGTGTTGTACCAGTCCGTCTCGTTGGTCCCGAAGCTGGCCGATACGTCGACGTCGAAGTCGAGGATCTCCGAGCGAGCGCCGAGCACCAGCTCGTAGTCGTCCTCGCGGATCTCCTCCCGCGGCCGGTAGCCGAAGGGGTAGATCTCGGGGACGTTCCGCGCGTCCCCCGGCGAGCGGAAGGTGAAGTCGAGAATCGAATCCCGCTGCGCATAGGTCGCGAAGCCGTACAGTTCGACGTCGTCGAGCTGATAGCCCGCGTTGATCGCGCTGGAGAGCACGTTCTGCGGGAAGTTCCCGTAGTTGCTCGTGACGAGGCGATCGATCGTGAACTCGCGCGGATCGAGCGAGCCGTCTCCGAGCAGGGGGAAGATGTTGCGGCCGCCGGGCTCGTCCGGAAGCGGCACGGGACGGGCGCGATTCGAGAACTCCGATTCCCGGTAGTCCACCGACACGTTCACGAAGCCGTTTTCGGTCAGTTCGAGACCCTGATTGAAGCCCAGGGTCACGATCTCGCCGTCGCCGCGGTCGAAGTTCTCCCGGCCGGAGGCCGTCAGCTCACCACCGGAGTCTGCATCCTTCAGGATGATGTTGATGACCCCGGCGATCGCGTCGGACCCGTACTGGGCGGCCGCACCGTCCCGGAGCACTTCGATGCGTTCGATGGCCGAGTTCGGGATCATGTTCAGATCCACGCCCGCGGAGCCACTGTAGAGCCCCGTGGCCGTGTTGATCAGCGCCGTCTTGTGCCGACGCTTTCCGTTCACGAGGATCAGGGTCTGGTCGGGATTGAGCCCCCGCAGTCCGGCGGACGCGATGAAGGTCGCCGTGCCACCGCCGGCCCGCTGCGGAAGATTGATCGAGGGCACCAGGTAGCGCAGTGACTCGAAGAGCCCGATCTGCGGGACGCGTTCGAGGTCCTGCGCCGTGAACACGTCGATCGGCGTCGGGCTGCTGAGGATCGAGCGGGGCTCGCCCCGTACCCCCGTGACCACGACCTGCTCGAGGTACTCGGCTTCTTCCTGGGCCTCCTCCTGCGCAGCCAGACTCTCCGGCCCCGCCAGCCCCACGACCAGGCCCGCGACCAACGAACCCCAGGACGCTCGGTTCTTGTTCTCCATCGGGATCTCCGTGCTCTCCGTCGACTGCGGAACGAGCGGCGTGACGACGATCACGCCACCCTCGGTCAGCTGTCCGGAAAGCGCGGTGTCCCGCAGGAGGATGGAGAGCGCCTCACCGGGGGTCAGGTGCCCCGAGACCTCGTTCATCCCGCGGAGCTCGGCGAGCTCGTACGGATAGAGGACGTTCGAGCCGGTGATCCGCCCGATCGCCTCCAGCGCCGGTCCGAGCATCGGCTCCGCCACGTGGAACTCGAAACGAGTGTCCGCGACCCTGGGATCGGCGGACGCGACCAGCGCGCACACCCATCCCAGCACGAAGGCACCGGCACGAATCCCCCTGCGGCAGGCCGGACCGAGACCGACCCGGACGAAGCTCCGGGCACGGTCGCTTTCACGACAGCCTATGGAGGGAGATGCACGCAGTCGGGAAATCCTCAGTCGGGAGTGCGGTGAGAGAAGGGCCGGGCGACGAACGGCTACGGGGCTGCGCGCGCGAGGACGATCGCCCCCGTATCGCTGCGCCGCGCCTCGATCCCGAAGACCAGCTCCAGCGATTCGAGGAGAGCCTCGACCTCCCCGATGCGGAAGTACCCACCGATCGGCAGGGCCTCGATCGAGGGATCGGCGATCGTGATCTCGAGCTCCGTGTAGCGGCTGACGTCCTCGACCACGGAACGGAGCGGCTCGCCGGCGAACACGACCACGCCATCCCGCCAGGACAGGCGGCGCGAGAGTTCGCGCTCGGAAACCGGTTCCACCTTGCGCTCCTCGCCCACGAAGACGACGGCGCTGCCGGCGGAGAGCTCGATCGGTTCGGGAAGCGGGGCATGCGACACCCCGCTGGGCAGGGCCTCCGGCGGCGCCGGATCGACGCGCACCCGCCCTTCCTCCACGGTCACCTCCAGGTGCTCCCGGCCCCGCAGCCGCGCGGAGAAGGCCGTGCCCAGCGCACGGACGGAACCGGCGGACGACTCCACCGAGAAGGGTCGCCGCCGATCGGGAGCCACCTCGAAGAAGGCCTCGCCCTGGTGGAGCCGGATGCGTCGGAGCGACGAGGAGAGGTCCACCGACAGGGCCGTCCCGGTGTTCAGCCGGAGCACGGAGCCATCGGCGAGGACCACGGTCCGCTGCTCCCCGACCCCGGTCACGTAGTCCTGGGCCGCCGCGCGCTCTGCCCGGGGCAGCTCCGCCTCGCCGAGCCACAGCACCGAAGCGATCGCGAGGCACACCGACGCCGCCGCCGCGAGGGCCCAGCGGCCGGGCGAGGGGCTCCTGCGCCGCTCCGGGGCCAGGGGTTCCGCTGCATCCGCGAGATCGTCGAGCTCCTCGAGGACGGCCGCGTCCGCCCAGACGGCGGCGAGGCGCTGGTACGCGTCCCGGTGGCGCTCGCTCGTGGCGAGCCAGGCCGCGAGGGCACGCTCGTCCTCCGGACCGAACTCGTCCCCGGACCGCCGTACCACCCAGGTGGCGGCCTCCTCCTCGATCGCCTCCCTGCGCGGGAAGTCGACCACCTTGCGGGTTCCCTGGCTCATGCTTCGTCCGCGCTCCTGGGCCGCCCCCCCGCTGGCGCGGGTCTCTCCGGGCGACCGAATTCGGAGGGCTCGTACCCTCGCTCCGTGAGGTAGTCATGGCATCGCAGCAGGCCGTTCGCCACGTGCTTCTCCGCGGCGCTCACGGAGATGCCCATGCGGTTCGCGATCTGCTTGTAGGACAGTCCTTCCATCCGCCTCAGGAGGAAGGCGCGTCGACACCGCGGCGGAAGCTGCAGCACGGCCATGGTGAAGGCGTGCAGCTTCCTGCGCCCGTCGAGCACGTCGGCTGCATCCGCACCGACGGCGTGCGTGGAGAGTCCGTCGGACTCCGGATCCACACTACCGTCCATCGGCGACGCCGAGGCCCGGCGCCGCTCCCCGAGCGCCGTGTTGCGCGCCACCTGAAAGAGGAAGGCCTTCGGCTGCTCCACGCCCCGCTTGAGCTCGGCGCCGTAGGCGCGCAGGAACGCCTCCTGGAGCACGTCGTCCGGATCCCCCTGGGAGCCGAGGTGCCGCCGCACGACCCGGCGCAGCGCCGCGCGATGCTTCTCGAAGACCCGGAAGATCTCGGACATGCGCGGAATTCCCTGGGGCGGGCGGAATGGAGGCTGCGTCGGCAGACGCAGGACGACGCGGCGCGCCCCATTCATCCGTTCCGGGGAAGGGATGTCAAATCCGTGACGGACCCGGGCGTGACGCGGGTGTCGGGCGCCGGCGCCCACGACCATCCATCGGCCCGGACTGTGGAATCCGCGCGCCGACCCGTCTCCCACGCGTGAAGGGTACGCTTGCCCGCGGGCTGCGGCCGTGCCGGACCCACCCTGCTCCAGGAGACAGAACGCGATGCGAACGACGGCGATCCGCTGCGAACCGCCCCGGTCCCTGCGAGGGGACTCCTTCCGCACCTCGGACTCCGGTGGCCGGGCCCGCCGGCGACCGGCCGCGCTGGCGGTCGCCCTCGTGACGGCGACGCTCACCGCCGGCGCCCAGGGCGCCTCCGGAGACGGCCCGGTGCTGGTACCGGTCCAACCGGAGCTGTTCGCCGTACCGGGTTCGCTCTCGAACGCCTGGGCGGACGTCGACGGAGACGGAGACCTCGATCTCGCCGTCTCCGCGAAGAGCGGCGCGATCTTCCTCTACGAGAATCGCGACGGGACCTTCGTGTCGATCGGCGAGGCGATGGGGCTGCCGACGGAGGGTGAGGAGATTCGCGGGCTCTCCTGGGGCGACTACGACGGGGACGGTGATCCCGACCTGCTCGGCGGCTCGAACGTCTCGCCCATCCCGAGCCGGAGCTATCTCTATCGGCACGACGGCGACCGCTTCACCGAGGTCGCCGCTGCCGTGGGCGTGACGGTGCCGGGACGCTCCAGTCGGCAGGCGAACTGGGTCGATTTCGACGGGGACGGCGATCTCGATCTCTACGCGGCGGATCGTGCCGGCGCCAATCGTCTGCTCCGGAACCCGGGCGACGGCGGCCGCTTCGAACCCTTTCCCTACGCGCGCGGCACCATCGACGTCCGCCGCACCGTGGGCGCGTGCTGGTTCGACTTCGACCGGGACGGCGACCTCGACCTGTTCCTCGCGAACCAGTCCGGCGACAGTGACGCACTCTGGCGCAACGACGGCGATCGCTTCGTGGACGTCGCTCCCGCACTCGGCATGGACCAGACGCAGCGGTGGCTGGACGAGGGTGGCGTCGGCTGCGCGGTGGGAGACCACGACGACGACGGCGATCCCGATCTCTTCGTCGGGACCTACGGTCGCAATCTGCTCTACCGCAACGAGACGGAGGACGGACGCCCACGCTTCGTGGAGGTCGCGGGGGCTGCCGGCCTGGTCGATCCGCACAGCGTCGTCGGCGCCGACTGGGGCGACGTCGACAACGACGGCGACCTCGACCTGTTCGTCGCCGCCTACGAGCGCGTGGACGGCGTCCAGCAGCCGCGCAACCAGCTGTTCCTGAACGAGGGCGGGCGCTTCCGGAACGTGCTCGCCGTCGACGATCCGGCGAACGCCGCGGACCATGGCGTCGTCTGGGTCGACTACGACCGGGACGGCGATCTGGATCTGTCCCTCACGGACGGTTACGGCCCCACGGGCGGTCACCCGGTGTTCCGGAACGAACTCGGGACCGACGCGCGCGCCCGGGGGTTCTCCGTGCGCGTGCGGGATGCGGCAGGCCTCGCGACGCAGGCCGGCGCCGAACTGCGCATCGTGGACGGCGACGGACCGCGCTCGGGACTCCGGGTCGTTTCCACCGGCGGAGGCTACAACGCGCAGAGCGAGGCGGACGCGTTCCTCACGCTCCCCGAGGACTGCGAGGCCTGCGAGCTGGAGGTTCGGTTCCCGGGGCCCCGGGGAGGGCGTCTCGCGCGGTTCCCGCTCCCGCGGGATCCCGGCACCCTGCCCGGCCGCACGCTGGTGGTCCGTCGACCCGCCGAGTGAGGCCTGCGCCGCGCGCGGCCTCGGGCGCGCGGCGACGGCCTCAGGCCCGGAGGTCGACGAGGCCCCGGCCGACCATCCGCCCCTCGAGGATCCGGTCGATCGCTCCGGAGAGGTCGTCGAGCGTGAGCGGCTCCACGAGCGTCTCGAGGCCGTCGAGTTTCCACTCACCGGCGAGCCGGTCCCAGATCCGCTGCTTCTCCGGGAGCGGCAGCTGCACCGAGTCGACGCCGAGCAGGTTCACGTGGCGGAGGATGAAGGGCAGCACCGTCGCGGGAATCGCCGGCGAGTCCACGAGGCCGCAGAGCGCCGCGGAGCCCCCGTAGCGCAGGGACTTCACCGCGTTGAAGAGGATCTCGCCCCCGACCGTGTCCACGACGCCGGCATAGCGCTCGGCGAGCAGCGGCTTCGCGCCGCCGTCGCGCAGGGCCTCCCGGGGGAGGATCTCCGCCGCGCCGAGGCCGCGCAGCCAGTCGGCGCGTTCGGCCTTGCCGGTCACCGCGACCACCCGGTACCCGAGCTTCGCGAGGAGCAGGACCGCGACGGAACCGACGCCGCCGGTGGCGCCCGTGACGAGCACCTCGCCCTGCTCCGGTCGAAGCCCGCCGACGCGCTCGAGCTTGTCGACGCATTCGGCCGCCGTGAAGCCCGCGGTGCCGAGGATCATGCTCTCGCGCAGGCTCAGCTTCGCGGGGCGCTTCACGGCCCAGCCCGCGGGGACACGGATGCGCTGGCCGAAGCCGCCGGAGGTGTTCATGCCGAGGTCGAAGCCGATGACGATGACCTCGTCGCCGGCGGCGAAGGCGTCGCTCGCCGACTCGAGGACCGTGCCCGCCGCGTCGATGCCCGGCGTGTGCGGGAAGTTCCGCGTCACCCCCGGATTGCCCGTGGCCGAGAGCGCGTCCTTGTAGTTCAGGGAGGAGAAGGCGACGTCGATCAGGAGCTCGCCCTCGGGCAGCTCGGCCTCGTCCCGCTCGACGACTTCCCGGGTGAAGCCGGATTCCGTGCGCTCGACGCGCAGTGCCCTGAAGCCCATGCGTTCCCCTCCCCTCTGCTGCCTCACGGTCCGTGAACGATCCGGACGCCGTCGCGAACGGTCCGCCGATCCTTTCGCGGGATCTCAGCGGGTCCAGTCCCGCGGATTCCCGAGCCGACCCAGGACGCGCTCGCCGGCGTCCGCGAACGCGGACGCGGCCCGGTGCAGGAACCGGTCCACGGGCGTGCGGTGCTCGACCCAGCGCACCTCGAAGACGTCGGCGTCCTCGCAGGCGCGCACCAGATACTCGTCGCTGGTCAGGAGCTCGTCGCAGAGGCCGTGCTCGAGGGCGTGGCGGCCGTACCAGGTCTCGCCCGTCCCCACGACGTCCACGTCGAGCGTCGGTCGGTGCTCGCGCACGAAGTCCTTGAAGAGCCCGTGCACGTCCTCGAGCTCGGAGAGGAACTTCGCCCGCCCCTTCTCCGTGTTCTCGCCGAAGATCGTCAGCGTGCGCTTGTACTCGCCCGCGGTGAGCACCTCCACGTCGATGTCGTTGCGCTTCAGCAGGCGGTGCACGTTCGGCACCTGGGCGACGACGCCGATGGACCCGAGGATCGCGAAGGGAGCGGCGAGGATCCGCGGCGCGATGCAGGCCATGAGGTAGCCACCGCTGGCGGCGACCTTGTCGACCGCGGCCGTGAGGGAGACGCCCTCCCGGGACCGCAGGCGCAGCAGCTGGGAAGCGGCGAGGCCGTAGCCGTGCACGGTGCCGCCCGCGGACTCGATGCAGGCGACGACCTCGTCCCCCGCCTCCGCGAGCGTGAGCACCGCCGTGACCTCGTTGCGCAGCGCCGTGACCCCGGAGGCCTGCAGGTCGCCGTCGAAGCGGAGCACGAAGACGCGGCGCCGGTCCTCGTCGCCGCCCTTGCGGCGGCGCTTCTCCTCGCGCTTCTCGGCCTTGCGCAGCTTGCGCAGGGCGGCGTTGTCGAGCACCGCCGCACGCAGGGCGTCGCGCATGCCCTCGAGCCGCGCATTCAGGCGCCGGACCGTGACGTGGCCCTCCTCGCCCGGACGACGGCCCCGGCCCGCGGCGCCGGCCGCGGCGGCGACGATCACGAGCACGACGGCGAGGACCGTGAGGCTCTTGGCGAGGAACAGGCCGTACTCTGCGAGGAACTGGCTCAAGCGGAAGATCCCGTAGGCGACCGCGGACGGCGGCCGTGATCCGCCGGGCACTCTACCGGTGGGCCCGGAGCCGGTCCACTTCGCGCCCCCGGCGAGGCGCGCTAGCATCCCTGCTCGACGAGGCACGCCGCACCGGAGAGGGAGGAGGCCCCATGTCGCAGCCCGCGGACCCGGGCGTCGAGGAGATCCGCACCCGTCTCGCCGGGGCCTTCCGTCCGGAGGCCGCCGCCGGCCTCGAGGCGGTCTACCAGTTCGAGGTGGCGGGGCGGCCGCTGTTCCACCTGGAGATCGACGGCGGGCGGCTCCGGGTGGAGGGCGGCGCCCACGAAGCGCCCACGGTGACCTTCCTCTTCGACGACGTCGCCACGGCCCTCGGCGTCGTCGAGGGAAGCCTCGATCCCATGGCCACCTTCATGGCGGGCCGGGTGCGCACCGACGGCCACCTGATCCTCGCGCTCCAGCTCGGCGGCCTCTTCGCGCCGGCCCGCTCCGCACGAGGCTGAGCGTCCCGGACAGGGCGCGCACACCCCGCCCCGCTTGGAGCGCCCGGGGAAATCGGGTACCGTCCCGGCCTTCCGCCCCGCCGAGCAGTCCCCGGGGCGATCTTCTCCCGTCCGCCGCGCCGAACCCGGAAGCCCCGGGAGGCGTCGCTGCGCGACGGGACGCCCCGGATCGGACGAGCAGGGAGTCGGCGTGAATCAGGCACTCTGGCGGAACTTCCTCGGGCAGGCGCCCGACTGGTACAAGAAGACGATCCTCGCCTTCCTGATCGTCAACCCCATCGCGCTCCTGATCCTCGGTCCCTTCGCGACCGGCTGGATCCTCGTGGGCGAGTTCATCTTCACGCTCGCCATGGCCCTGCGCTGCTACCCGCTGCAGCCCGGGGGGCTGCTCGCCATCGAGGCGGTGATCATCGGCATGACGAACACGGAGACCATCCGCACGGAGGTCTTCTCGAACTTCCCGGTGATCCTGCTGCTCATGTTCATGGTGGCGGGCATCTACTTCATGCGCGAGCTGCTGCTCTTCACCTTCACGAAGCTGCTCCTCGGCGTGCGCTCGAAGATGCTCCTCGGGTTCCTGTTCTCGGCGGCGGCCGCCTTCCTCTCGGCCTTCCTCGACGCCCTGACCGTGACCGCCGTGGTCATCTCCGTGGCCCTCGGCTTCTACTCGATCTACCACCGCGTGGCCTCGGGCAAGTCCTTCCACCACGACCACGACCCCGGCGAGGACCACGAGGTCGGGGACCTGCATCGCGAGGACCTCGACAACTTCCGCGCGTTCCTGCGCTCGCTGATGATGCACGCGGCCGTGGGCACGGCCCTCGGCGGCGTCTGCACCACCGTGGGCGAGCCACAGAACCTGCTCATCGCCGGCAAGGCGGGCTGGGAGTTCGGGGAGTTCTTCCTGCGCATGGCGCCGGTGACCATGCCCGTGCTCGTGGTGGGCCTCGGCACCTGCCTCGCCCTCGAGGCCACCGGCACCTTCGGCTACGGCGCGAAGCTGCCCCCGGCGGTGCGGGAGATCCTCACGGAATACGACGCGGAGGAGAGCGCGAAGCGCACGCAGGCGCAGGTGGCGCGTCTGTGGATCCAGGGCGTGGCCGCCGTGGTCCTCGTGATCGCCCTCGCCATGCACTGGGCCGAGGTGGGCCTCATCGGCCTCATGGTCATCGTCGTGCAGACGGCCTTCAACGGCGTCATCGAGGAGCACCAGCTCGGCAAGGCCTTCGAGGAGGCCCTGCCCTTCACGGCGCTGCTCGTGGTGTTCTTCGGGATCGTGGCGGTGATCCACGACCAGCACCTGTTCTCGCCCGTCATCGCCTGGGTGCTCGCGCAGGAGATCTCGATCCAGCCGGCCCTGTTCTTCGTGGCCAACGGGCTGCTCTCGGCGATCAGCGACAACGTGTTCGTGGCGACGGTCTACATCAACGAGGTGAAGGCGGCCCTCGACGCGGGCGCCATCGAGCGCGAACACTTCAACGAGCTGACCGTGGCGATCAACACGGGGACGAACATCCCCTCCATCGCGACGCCGAACGGCCAGGCCGCCTTCCTGTTCCTGCTCACCTCCTCCATCGCCCCCCTGCTGCGCCTGTCCTACGTGCGCATGGTGGTCATGGCCCTGCCCTACACCGTCACCATGGGGCTCACGGGGCTCCTCGCGGTGCAGTTCGTGCTCTGATCCGAGGCGACGGGGCGGCCGCCGCGCCGCCCCGGATCCGAACGCTCAGCCCTCGGAATCGAGGCCGAGGCGGCTCCAGACGCTCCCTCCGTCCACGGCGGCGTCGAGCTCCGCGACGAGGGCGCGGTGGGCGGCCCGCTCCGCCTCCGAGGCCCGCACCACCCGCAGCCGCGGACGGTCCGCGGGCAGCCGTCGCAGGGCCCGGGCCTCCTCGCGCAGGCCGTCCCCGGCCTCCTCCCCGAGGGACAGGGCCGTCTGGCCGCCCGTCATGGCGAGGAACACGTCCGCGAGGATCTGCGCGTCCAGCAGGGCGCCGTGGAGCTCGCGCTCCGAGTTGTCGATGCCGTAGCGCCGGCAGAGCGCGTCGAGGCTGTTCTTCTGTCCCGGATGCATGCGCCGGGCGAGCTGGAGCGAGTCGGTGACCTCGCAGAGCCCGGCGAAGGGCCCGGGCGGTTCCGACAGGCGCGCGAGTTCCGCGTCGAGGAAGGCGACGTCGAAGGGGGCGTTGTGGATCACCACCTCGGCGCCGCGCACGAACTCCAGGAAGCCCGCCGCCACGTCCGCGAAGCGGGGCTTGTCCGCGAGGAAGTCCGTCGTGAGGCCGTGCACCTCGACGGCCCCCTCGTCGATCTCGCGCTCCGGGTTGAGATACTGGTGGAAGTGGCGCCCCGTGCGCCGTCGGCCGACGATCTCCACGGCGCCGATCTCGATGACGCGATGGCCGAGCTCCGGCTCGAGGCCCGTGGTCTCCGTGTCCAGCACCACCTGTCTCATGCGCGGATCCGCTCCTCTGCCCTGCCCGTCTCGCCGGCGCGGGCGAACTCGTCGATGCCCCGGTTCGCGAGCTGGTCCGCGAGCTCGTTGCCCGCGTCCCCGCTGTGGCCCCGGACCCAGTGCCAGGTGACCTCGTGCCGCTCCCGCGCCGCGTCGAGGGCCTGCCAGAGATCGGCGTTCGCGACGGGCTTCTTCGCCGCCGTGCGCCAGCCGTTGCGCTTCCAGTTGTGGATCCAGCCGTCGATGCCGTCGCGCACGTAGCGCGAGTCCGTGTGCAGGGCGACGCGGGTCGGACGGCGCAGGGCCCCGAGGGCCTCCACGGCGGCGGTCAGCTCCATGCGGTTGTTCGTGGTCGCCGGTTCGCCGCCCCAGAGGTGCATCTCCGTGGCGCCGGCGCGGAGCACCGCCCCCCAGCCCCCCGGTCCCGGGTTGCCGCGGCAGGCCCCGTCGGTCCAGATCTCAACGGCTGCGGTCATGCGTCCCCGGGAACCGGAGCACCGTCCCGCGGTCGCGGGCGGCGGGCCCGGCGGCGGCCGCCCGTGGCGCCATGGCGGGGGCGAGGCGCGTCTCGACGACCGTGCCGCTGCGCGGCGGCTGCCGGCGCGCGGTCAGGATCCAGACGGCGCCGAAGGGGGCCCGCAGCACCCGCCGCGCGCGCTGCGCCGTCGTCCCCTCGAAGAGGCGCCGGGCCCGCAGCATCGGCGGCCGGTAGTGCGTGAAGTCCGTCTCGATGGTCCCGAAGTCCAGGAGCGAGAGCCAGTCGGCCATGCGCGCCGGAGCGATGAAGTTGGCGTTCCAGGGCGCGCGCCGCGGTCCCACGAGGCGGCGCAGGCCCCAGAGGCTGAAGGGGTTGAAGCCCGTCGCCACGAGCCGTCCGCCGTCCGCCAGCACCCGCGCGGCCTCGCGCAGCGCCTGCTGCGGCCGCGCGGCGAGGTCGAGGGCGTGGAAGAGCACCACCACGTCGAAGGCCCCGTTCGCATAGGGCAGGTTGCAGGGATCGACGATGGAGGCGTGGGTCGCGCTCACGGGCGAGCGCCGGGGAGCGTCCACCTCCGCGATGCGCCCCACGTGGCGCCGCTGCACGTGCAGGGCGTCGAGGAGTCGCTCGTCGAGCCCGGCACCGAGGAGGAGCGCCCGGGCGCCGAAGCCGTCCGCCAGGCGCTGGCGCAGGATGCGCATCTCCGCCGCCTCGAGGTCCCGTCCGAGGGGCGTGTCGAAGAACGCCGTCCCGTCGTGCGCGAGTTCGGCGTCGCGGGGCTGTTCGAAGCGTACGGGACTCATCGCTGCCTCCGGGCCGCCGGGGCGCCGTGGCACCCGGGCGGTCGCTGACCTATGATCCGGGGCCGGTGTTCCGGAAGGATCGCCGCGGTATCGCGCGCCCGCCTCGAACCGGAGACGTCATGCTCGAGATCGACCCCATCCCCGCGTTCCAGGACAACTACTTCTGGCTGTTCCGGCAGCAGGGTTCGCGCAGCGCCTGGGTGGTGGATCCCGGGGACGCGGCGCCGGTGGAGGAGGCACTCGCGGAACACGGCCTCGACCTCGCCGGGATTCTCGTGACGCATCATCATTTTGATCACACCGGGGGGGTGTCGCAACTGGCCGCGGGGCGTCCGATCCCCGTGATCGGGCCCGAGTCCTCGCGCATCGAGGCGATCACGCGCGTGGTCCGCGACGGCGACACGGTGGAGGCGGCCGGGACACGCTTCGAGGTGATCGCGGTCCCCGGCCACACGCTCGACCACGTCGCCTACCACGCGCCGGAGGAACGGGTGCTCTTCTGCGGGGACACGCTCTTCGCCGGGGGCTGCGGGCGCCTCTTCGAGGGAACGCCCCTGCAGATGCACGGCTCCCTCTCGCGCCTCGCCGCCCTCCCCGGCTCGACCGCCGTCTACTGCGCCCACGAGTACACGCTCGCCAACCTCACCTTCGCCGCCGCCGTCGAACCGGAGAACACGGCCCTCGTCGAGCGGCTCGCCCAGGTGCGCGAACTGCGCGAGCGGCGCGTACCCACGGTACCGAGCACCATCGGGACGGAGCAGGACACGAACCCCTTCCTGCGCGTGGCCACGGAGGAGGTACGCCGGGCCGCGGAGGCGCGGGCGGGCACGGCCCTCGAGAGCCCCGTGGAGGTGCTCGCCGAGATCCGGCGCTGGAAGGACGAGTTCTGACCGTGCGCCGCTCCCTGCCCTTCACCGCCCTCGCGCTGGCGGCCCTCTCGGGCTGCGCGTCGCTGCCCGTCTCCGGCATGCCGGGCCTCGCGGCCCGGGCCCCGGCGCCCGAGCCGGTGCCGGTACCGGCCCTCGCACCGAGCGCCCAGTGGGCGCTGCTCGCGCCGGAGCCACCGGCGCCGCCACCGCCGGCGGACCTCTGGGACCGGCTGCGGAGCGGCTTCGCGCTGCCCCGGGTCGAGCATCCCCGCGTGAGCCAGCAGCGCGCCTGGTACGCGCGCCATCCCGAGTACCTCGACCGCGTCGTCGACCGCGCCGAGCGCTACCTGCACCACGTGGTGGCAGAGGTCGAGCGCCGCGGCCTCCCCGGCGAGCTCGCGCTCCTGCCGGTGGTCGAGAGCGCCTTCGACCCCTATGCCTATTCCCACGGCCGCGCCGCGGGCCTCTGGCAGTTCATCCCCGAGACCGGTCGCATCTACGGTCTCGACCAGGACTGGTGGCACGACGAGCGGCGGGACGTGATCGAGTCCACGCGCGCGGCGCTCGACCACCTCGAGGACCTCCACGCCCAGTTCGACGGCGACTGGCTCCTCGCACTGGCCGCGTACAACTCCGGGCCCGGAAACGTGCGCAAGGCGCTGCGCCGGAACCGCAACGGGGAGGCGCCCCGGGACTTCTTCGCCCTGGACCTGCCCCGGGAGACCGAGGCCTACGTTCCGAAGCTGCTGGCCCTGGCGGAGCTCTTCGACGCGCCGGAGGCCCACGGCCTCTCCCTGCGCAGCCTGCCCGACGCCCCCTACTTCGAGGTGGTGGAGCTCGGCGGGCAGCTGGACCTCGCGCGCGCCGCGTCCCTCGCGGGGCTCGAGTCCCGCGAGCTGTACCTGCTGAATCCGGGCCTGAACCGCTGGGCCACGCACCCGGAAGGCCCGCACCGGCTCGTGGTGCCCCGGGCGGTCGCCGCGACGCTCCGGGAGGGCGTGGAGACGCTGCCGCCGGAAGCGCGCGTGACCTGGCAGCGCCACCGGATCCAGCCGGGCGAGGCCCTCTCGACGATCGCGAAGCGCTACGGCACGAGCGTGGCCACGCTGCAGCAGGCGAACCGGCTCGGCGGGACGCGGATCCGGGCCGGCGACGCGCTGCTCATCCCGGTGGCCTCGGCGCCGGCGGAGCGCTATGCCCTCAGCGAGAGCCAGCGTCAGGCGCGCCGCGACGACCACTACGGCGCGAAGGGCCGCGAGGTGCGCTATCGGGTGCGCCCCGGGGACAGCTTCTGGACCATCGCCCGGGCCCACGGCGTGCACACGCGCGAGGTGGCGGCCTGGAACGGCCTCGCGACCCGGGACCTGCTCCGGCCGGGCCAGGAACTGGTGCTCTGGCTGCCGGAAGGGGCGCCCGAGGGGGCCGGCGCACGGCCGCCGGAACGGGATCCGGTGGTGCGCCGCCTCGGCTATCAGGTGCGCAGCGGCGATTCGCTCGCGCGCATCGCCCAGCGCTTCGGCGTGAGCGTGCGCGAGATCGTGGAGTGGAACGCCCTGAACCCGGCCGCCTATCTGCAGCCCGGCCAGCGGCTGACGCTCTTCGTGCAGGTGACGGGCCTGCCCTGAGGACGAGGGCGCGCCCGGACGCGCCCCGCTCCGCCCGCGCCCCGCTCGTCAGCCTTCCGGCAGCCCGGCCGACGCGGCCATGCGCCGCTCCACCCCGAGATCGCGGCGCAGGAAGGCGAGGAACGCCTCGAAGTCCGCGCCGCCGATCCCCGTCTCCATCTGCGCCTCGAAGCGCTCGCGCTCGCTCGCGGTCATGGCCGCGAGGTCCCCGGGACGAACGCCGGTGATCATGACCACGGCCTCGCTGCCGTCCGCGAGCGACGCCGCGGCCAGGCTGCGCCCGGACTCCGCGTCCGGCCGCGGCAGGTCGAAGGCGGTGCGCACCACCGCCGCCGGGGCGCGCGTCTCGCTGCGCTCCATGCCGTCCGCACGGGTCCACTCGCGTCCCGTGTCGGCGGCGATCCCCGCCACGGACGCGCCGGCCTCCAGCCGCTCCAGCGCCGACGCCGCTGCCTCGCGCGCGAGTTCGCGGCTGCGCGCGGCGACGTAGTCCTCGCGCACGGCCTCGGCCACCTCCTCGAAGGACTGCGGCCGCTCCGGCTGGTGCTCGGCCACGCGCACCACGAGCGCGACGCCGTCGCGGGGCTCGAGCACCGCGCTGTTGTAGCCGTCCTCGAGCACCTCGCGGGAGAAGGCCGCGTCGACCACGGCGCGCACGGCGAAGACCCCTTCCCCGCCCTCGCGCGTGAGCGGATCCGTGGTGCCGATCTCCAGCCCGAGGGCCTCCGCCGGCTCCTCGAGATCGGGCGCCTCGTAGGCCAGGGTCTCGAGCTGCGTGCGCAGCTCCTCGAAGCGCGCCTGCGCCTTGCGGGTGCGCAGGCGCTCGGCGAGCGCGTCGCGTCGCCGGGCGAAGCTCGGCGGCTCCGTGGTGGCCACTTCCTCCAGACGGATCACGTGGACGCCGAAGCGCGTCACCACGGGCTGGGACAGCTCCCCGGGTTCGAGCCCGTCGAGGGCCTCCTCGAAGGGCGGCACGAAGGTCCCGCGGGTCGCGAGGCCGAGGTCGCCGCCCTGGCTCGCCGAACCCGGATCGTCGCTGTACTCCCCGGCCAGCGCCGCGAAGTCCGCCCCGTCCCGGAGCCGGTCGAGGAGTTCCCGCGCGAGGGCGAGGGCCTCCTCCTCCGAACGGTCGTCCCCGGTGGCGAGGAGGATGTGCGACGCCCGGCGCTGCTCCTGGCCCTCGAAGGCCTCCACCTCCGCCGCGTACTCCGCCTCGATCTCCGCTTCCTCCACGGTCTCCTGCGCCGCGAGCTCGTCCCGCTCGAGGCGCAGGTAGCGCAGGGTGACCGTCTCCGGGGCGCGATAGCGCTGCGCGCGCTCCTCGAAGAAGCTCCGGAGCGCCTGCTCCTCGGGCTCGAGGGTCCCGGCGAACTCCTCCGGCGCGAAGCGCAGCCAGGCGACGTCGCGCACCTGCCGGGCGAGTGCGGCGAGTTCGCGCAGCTCGCGCTCCGTGGGCACGGCGGTCGCGCGCACGGCGCCGACGAGCTGCTCCGTGAGCAGGTCCTCCGCGAGCGCCTCACGGAAGGTCGCGGGCGTGAACCCGGCGCTCGCCAGTGCGAGGCGGTAGCGGTCCGGATCGAAGGACTCGCCGGTCCGGAACTGGGGCATGGCGAGGATCATCTCGTCGACGACCGGCAGCGGTGCGGCGAGGCCCGCCTCCCGGGCGCCCTCCACGAGGAGCGTCCGGTCGATCATGCCCGAGAGCACCTGCTCGGCGACGGCTCCCTCGTCGAAGAGCGCCGGGTCCCAGGCGTCGCCGAGCTGCGCCATGAGCTGGCGTCGCTGGCGCTCCACCTGCGCCGCGAAGGCCGAGCGCGTGATCTCCGTGTCCCCGACGACGGCCACGGCGGGCTCGGAGGTCACGAAGAAGTTCAGCGCTCCGAATCCGAAGACCGAGAGCACGAGGATGATGAGACCGAGGATGATCCAGCCGAAGATCCCCCGGGCCTGTTCTCGCATCTTCTGCAGCATGTTCGCTCGCGTCCGTGTCGTCGGCACCGATCGACGTCCCGATGCGCGGAACGAAGGAGGTGCCCGGAACGAAAAAAGGCGCATCGCGTGATGCGCCTTCTGCCGGCCTGGCCGGGCCGGGCTCCGTCGTGCGCTGCCCGGCGGTCCGTCGGGACGATCCCTGCTGACGGGATCGTCGAGGGGCTCAGTTGAGGGCGTCCTTGAGGGCCTTGCCCGGCTTGAAGGTGGGGATCCGCGCCGCGGCGATCTGGATCGACTCGCCCGTCTGCGGGTTGCGACCGGTGCGCGCGGCGCGCTCCTTCACGGCGAAGGTGCCGAAGCCGACGAGCGCCACCTGCTCGGACTCCTTCAGGCTCTCGGTGACCGCGTCGAGCATGGCGTCGAGCGCGCGCGTGGCGGACGCCTTGGAGATGTCGGCGGACGCCGCCATCCGGTCGATCAGTTCTGCCTTGTTCACATTGGCCCCTTTAACGAGCGTCTCGTTATCTGATGATGAGGAGGGATCGGGAGACGGGCGCCCGGGCGGCGCCGACGACCGCGGCTTTATACCAACGGCCCGGAAAGAGTGTCAAACGAACTCCCGATCGAGCGATTTCCGCACGTGCGTACGTGCACGCACGCACGTTTCCGGCGCGGACGCACGCCCCTTCCTGCGTCCGCGCCCGGCTGCGACGCGCGCGTCAGTGCGTGGAGATCCGCACCTTCCCTTCGTCGTCGCCGCCGTCCTTCTTCGGCGTGCTCGGTGCGACCGCATCGTCGCTCCAGGGCTCGGGCACGCGCTGCAGCGCGACCTCGAGCACCTCGTCCATCCACTTCACGCAACGGATGTCGAGCGCGTCGCGCACGTCCTCGGGCACCTCCTTCAGGTCCCGCTCGTTGCGCGACGGAATGAGCACCGTGCGGATGCCGCCGCGGTGCGCGGCGAGCAGCTTCTCCTTCAGGCCGCCGATGGGCAGCACCTGACCGCGGAGCGTGATCTCCCCGGTCATGGCGACGTCGGCCCGGACGGGAATGCCCGTGAACGCCGAGACGATCGCCGTGCACATGGCGATGCCCGCGCTCGGACCGTCCTTCGGCGTCGCGCCCTCGGGCACGTGGATGTGGATGTCGTACTTCTCGTGGAAGTCCGGCGAGATGCCCAGCACCTGCGCACGTCCGCGCACGAAGGTGAGCGCCGCCTGGATGGACTCCTGCATCACGTCCCCGAGGGAACCGGTGCGGATCTGACGCCCCTTCCCGGGCACCACCGCCGCCTCCACGTTGAGGAGCTCGCCCCCGACCTGGGTCCAGGCGAGGCCCGTGACCATGCCGATCTGGTCCTCCTCCTCGGCGCGTCCGAAGTCGTACTTCGCCACGCCGTTGTAGTGCTCGAGGAGCGCCTCGTCGACGACGACCTTCGGCGGCTGCTTCTGCCCCGCGTGCTCGCGCACGACCTTCCGGCAGAGCCGGGAGATCTGCCGCTCGAGCTCGCGCACGCCGGCCTCGCGCGTGTAGCAGCGGATCATCGTGCGCAGGGTCTCGTCGGGCACCTGCAGCTCGTCGTCCTTCAGGCCCGCGTTCTTCCGCTGCTTCGGCACGAGGTAGCGACGCGCGATGGCGAGCTTCTCCTCCTCCGTGTAGCCGGGGAGGCGGATCACCTCCATGCGGTCGAGGAGCGGCGCGGGAATGTTCATGGAGTTCGAGGTGCAGATGAACAGCACCTCCGAGAGGTCGTAGTCGACCTCCAGGTAGTGATCGTTGAAGGTGTGGTTCTGCTCCGGATCCAGCACCTCGAGGAGCGCCGACGCCGGATCGCCGCGCACGTCCATCCCCATCTTGTCGATCTCGTCGAGCAGGAACAGGGGATTGCGCACGCCCGCCTTCGACATCTTCTGCAGCACCTTGCCCGGCATGGAGCCGATGTAGGTGCGCCGATGGCCGCGGATCTCCGCCTCGTCGCGCACGCCGCCGAGGGCCATGCGCACGAACTTGCGGTTCGTGGCCCGAGCGATGGACTCGCCGAGGGAGGTCTTGCCGACGCCCGGCGGGCCCACGAGACAGAGCACGGGCCCCTTGATGCGGCGTACGCGCTGCTGCACCGCGAGGAACTCGAGGATCCGTTCCTTCACGTCCTCGAGGCCGTAGTGGTCCGCGTCGAGGATCTGCTCCGCCGCGTCGAGATCGCGGCGCAGCTTGCTCTTCTTCTTCCAGGGCACGCCGAGGATCCAGTCGAGGTAGCCGCGCACGACGGTCGCCTCGGCCGACATGGGGGACATTGTCTTCAGCTTGCCGAGCTCGGCCTGGGCCTTCTCCCGGGCCTCCTTCGTCATGCCCGATTCCTCGATCTTCCGCTCGAGGTCCTCGACCTCGTTCGGTGCCTCGTCGAGGTCGCCCAGCTCCTTCTGGATCGCCTTCATCTGCTCGTTGAGGTAGTACTCGCGCTGGCTCTTCTCCATCTGCTTCTTGACCCGTCCCCGGATGCGCTTCTCCATCTGGAACAGGTCGATCTCCGCCTCCATGAGCGCGAGCAGGTGCTCGATGCGGTCGGCGAGCGTGACGGTCTCGAGGATCTGCTGCTTGTCCTCGAGCTTGAGCGAGAGCTGGCTGGCGATCGTGTCCACGAGACGCCCCGGCTCCTCGATGGCCGAGACGGAGGTGAGCACCTCCTGGGGCACCTTCTTCGAGAGCTGCACGTACTGCTCGAACTGGGCCATGACGGAACGCACGAGGCCTTCCGCCTCCCGCGCCGGGAGCCGCGGTTCGGGCCAGGTCTCCACGTCCGCGCGGAGATGGTCCCCCTCGCCCTCGAAGCGGGCGATCCGCCCCCGCGTCCCGCCCTCGACCAGCACCTTCACGGTCCCGTCGGGGAGTTTCAGCAGCTGGAGGATCGTCGAGACGGTGCCCACGTCGAAGAGATCCTCGCGGGAAGGGTCCTCGACGCCGGCGTCGCGCTTGGCGACGAGCAGGATCTGCTTGTCGTTGCCCATCGCGGCCTCGAGGGCGCAGATGGAGCGGGCCGTGCCCACGAAGAGGGGATGCACGCCCTGGGGATAGACCACCATGTCGCGCAGCGGCAGGACCGGAAGATCGTTCACCGTCGCTTCGACCCGTTCGGAGGAAGATGCCATGGAGTCACCTGCGGTCGGAGGAATAGAGGAGCGCCGCGCCCGTCGGCACGGATGCCGGCGCACGGAGCGATCGCCTGGAGCGGAGCGGAGTGTCGTGGGGTCGCCGACCCCCGTGGGGGCCGGGAACGGGGGCGAAGCGGGCGCGGAGGATCGTCAGTGATCCTCCGGCATGGCCTTCGCCTGCTCGACGTTCTCGTAGATCAGCATCGGCTCGGACTCGCCGGTGATCACGCTCTCGTCGATGACCACCTTGCCCACGCCCTTCTCGGA
>JAZBPF010000101.1:0-2330 GCA_036351515.1 Pseudomonadales bacterium
ATCGACTGCATGAGCTTGCGCACGGAGGTGACCGAACGGCCGCCGGCGATCATGCGGTCCGCGACCGTGCCCCAGACGTTGTAGAACAGCAGTGACGCGACGTGCGGGAGCATGGACACCACGCCCACGGCCGCGAAGCTCACCCCGAGGCCCTCGTTGACGTACTTCGGCAGCCAGGAGAGCACCACGTAGAGCGTCCAGTTGCTGGCGAAGTGCGCGGCGATGATCGCCCAGGTGGCGCGGTTGCGGAGGAAGTGCAGGAGCGGCGGCGAGGCCTGCGCCCCCTCGGGAACGCTCTGGTCCTGCAGCAGGGCGAGTTCGTCCGGCCCGACCCCGTCGTGTTCCTCGGGGCGTGCGGTCACCAGGCGCTGCCAGGCCGCGAACCAGAGCACGCCCACGGCCCCGAAGAGGTAGAAGGCCCACTCCCAGCCGAGCGCCTGCACGATGATCGGCGTGACCAGCAGGGCGAACACCGTGCCCACGGGAATGCCGCTGGTGGCGAGGCCGACGGCGCGCGCCTTCTCCGTGGGTGGCACCCAGCGCGCGATCAGGTTGTAGACGGAAGGGAAGGTGACCGCCTCGCCGAGGCCCATGCCCACCCGGGCCAGCAGCAGCGCCGAGAAGCCGAGGAACGCCGCGGGCGGCGTGAGGATCGTGAACAGCGACCAGCAGAGCACCCCGAGGCCGAGGATGAGCTTGCCGCCGAAGCGGTCCGCCAGGCGGCCGCCGCCGATCTGCATGAGCAGGTAGCCGACGTAGAAGGACGACAGCACGAGCCCCTGCGTGGACGGGCTCCACCCCAGATCGCGCGCCATGGGAATGATCGCGACCGAGATGTTCACGCGATCGATGTAGCAGACGAAGATCGCGGCGAAGCACAGGCCCACGACCGTCGCGCGTACGGGCAGACCGCGCCGAACGGCGGCACCGACCTCCGTCATGGTATCCCTCCCCTGCCTGCACCCCGACGCTAGCACAGGGAGCAGGCGCAGGAGCGCCACCTCGGCCGCCCCGGGAGGCCTCGGAACGCTTCCCGAGCCCGCGCCCCCGGTGTATGCATGGGGCGAGACCCAGAAGGGAGAGGATCATGCACTGCAGCAGGAGTTTCCTGAGCGCGGCACTGCTGGTCGCGACGGCCGGCGGCTGGGCGGCCTCCCCGGCACCCGAATACTTCATGCTCCGCCCGGAAGTGGAGAAGGCCTTCGGCTATGCCCATGCGGTGAGGATCGGCGACGAGGTCCGGATCTCCGGGGCCGTGAGCATGGACGATGCCGGGAACCCCACCGCCGTCGGCGATCTCGCGCAACAGATGCGCAACGTGTATGCGGACCTGGAGAGGATCCTCGCCCACTACGGCCTCGGCTTCGACGACGTCGTCGTGGAGAACGTGTTCACGACGGACATGGCCGGCTTTCTCGCGGTCTCCGGGGCGTACCGCGAGGCGCTCTACGGGGGCCGCTTTCCCACCGGCAGCTGGCTGGAGGTACAGGGACTCGCCCTGCCGGAGTTCATGATCGAGATCGAACTCGAGGCCTACGGCCCCTCCCCCTAGCCGGGAACGACGGGGCACGGAACCCGCGCGGGGCCGTTCGGCGCGATCGGGCCGGTCGCCTCGCGAGGGCTGGGCGGCCCCGTCCGGAACGGGCAGACTCTGCCCCCGCACGCCGACCGGGACCGCCCTCGCCCGGCCCGGCTGCAGGAAGCAGGGGATCCGTCCGATGACCGAAGTCTCTCCCGCCGTCTCCACCGCCAGTACCCGCCCGGAGCCCCGACCCTGGGTCCTGGACGTGCAGCCCTACCTCCCGGGCGACGCCGTGGTCCCCGGGGTCGCGGAGGTGGTGAAGCTCTCCAGCAACGAATCGCTCCTCGGCGCGAGTCCGGCCGCGCTCGAGGCGGCCCGGTCGATCACGGACCTCGCCCGCTACCCCGACCCGGACTGCGTGGCGCTGCGCGCGGCCATCGCCGAACGCTACGGCGTCCGCGCGGACCGCATCGTCTGCGAGGCGGGCTCCGAGCAGCTCATCAACCTGCTCACGCGGGCCTATGCAGGGCCCGGGGACGAGGTGCTCCATCCCGAGTACGCCTTCGTCGCCTACCGCATCGCCGCCCAGTCCTGCGGGGCCACGCCGGTGGCCGCGCCGGCGCGCGACTTCGCCTGCGACGTGGACGCGCTCCTCGCCGCCGTCACGCAGCGCACCCGCATCGTGTTCCTGGCGAACCCGAACAACCCCACGGGGACCATGGTTCCGCTCGCCGAGGTCGAGCGCCTGCGCGCGGGCCTGCCGGCCGACGTGCTGCTCGTGCTCGACGCCGCCTACGGCGAGTACGTG
>JAZBPF010000102.1:0-2560 GCA_036351515.1 Pseudomonadales bacterium
CTCACGCCGGACGTGAACCGCGGCGTCCACCGCTTCACGGCGACGCGGGACGGCGCCATCGTCTACGGCCTCGGCGCCATCAAGGGCGTGGGGGAGGGGCCCATCGAGTCCATCGTCCAGGCGCGGGAGGCGGACGGGCCCTTCGCCGACCTCTTCGACCTCGCGCGCCGCGTCGATCCGCGGCGCGTGGGCAAGCGCGTGCTCGAGGCGCTCGTGCGCGCCGGCGCCTGTGACAGTCTCGCGCCCCTGGATTCCGCCGGGGCCCCGCACCGGGCCGCGCTCCTCGCGGCCATCGACGAGGCGGTGCGCGCCGCGGAACAGGCCACCCGGAACGCCGAGCTGGGCATGGGGGATCTCTTCGGCGGTCTCGAGGCGGCGCCGGAGCGGGCGCCGTCGCTGCCCCAGGTCAGGCCGTTCACGCAGCCGCAGCGGCTCCAGGGCGAGAAGGACACGCTCGGGCTGTTCCTGACGGGGCATCCCATCGACAGCTACGAGACGGAGATCCGCCAGTTCGCGCCGACGGCGATCCGAGACCTGCGGGCGGACCGCAACGTGCAGCTGATCGCCGGGCTCGTGGTGGACCTGCGCATCGTGCGCACGAAGCGCGGCGATCCCATCGCCTTCGTGACCCTCGACGACCGCAGCGGGCGCATCGAGGTGCTGGTGGCCTCGGAGCTCCTCGACGCGAACCGGGAGAAGCTCGCCCGGGACACGCTCCTCGTGGTGGAGGGGGAGGTGTCCTTCGACGAGTACTCCGGCGCCCTGCGCGTGCGGCGCTGCCACGGGGTGCACACCATGACCGAGGCCCGGCGCCGCTACGCGTCCTCCGTGGACATCGAGCTCACGGCCACGCGCCTCGCGCCGGACTTCGCCGAGCGCCTGCGCCGGCTCCTCGCCGCCTATCGCGGCGAGGGCTGTCCCGTCGCCGTGCGCTACCGGCGCGACGACGCGGAGGCGCGCCTGCGCCTCGGCGAGGACTGGCGCGTGGAGCCCTGCGACGACCTCCTGCAGCGCCTGAAGGACGACCTCGCCGTGGACGACGTGCGCCTGCGCTACCGCGATGCGTCCCCGGCCTGAAGCCCCCGTTCCCGGCGGCGCGGCCGACCGGGTGCGCGAGACCCTCGCCGCGGCCCTCGCGGACGTGCCCGCGGCGTGCCGCCTCGTGGCCTGCTCCGGCGGCCTCGACTCCATGACGCTGCTCGCGTCCCTCGTGCGGCTCCACCGGAGCCGCGGGCTTCCGCCGCCGCGCGCGCTGCACGTGCACCACGGGCTCCAGCGGGAGGCGGACGCCTGGGCCGCCTTCGTCGCGGAGGCCTGTGCGCGGTGGGACGTTCCGCTGCGCAGCGAGCGGGTCCGCGTCACGGCCACGGGCGGCGGCCCCGAGGCCGACGCCCGCGCCGCGCGGCACCGCTGCTTCGAGGCGGTGCTCGGGCCGGGGGAACACCTGCTCTGCGCCCATCACCGGGACGACCAGGTGGAGACCGTGCTCCTGCGCCTGCTCCGCGGCGCCGGCCCCGCGGGCCTCGCGGGCATGGCGCCGCGCCGGCGCCTCGGCGCCGGCTGGCTCACGCGCCCGCTGCTGGAGCTCGACCGGGCGCAGCTCGCCGCCGCGGCCGAGGAACTCGGCCTCGCCTGGATCGACGATCCCACGAACGCCGACGCGGGCTTCGACCGCAACCACCTGCGCCATCGGGTGCTGCCGGCGCTCGCGGAGCGCTGGCCCGGCTACCGGGAGACCGTCGCCCGCGCCGCGCGCAACTGCGCGGACCAGGAGCGGCTCCTCGGGGCGTCGGTGCCCGCCGGCCCCCTTCCGGTCGCCGCGCTGCTCGGGGATCCGGCGGCGGCGCGCACGCGCCTGCGCCGCTGGCTCGTGGACGCCGGCCTCGCCGTCCCGAGCCGGCGCCGGCTCGACGAACTCCTGCGCCAGGCCCGGGCCCGGCCCGACGCCATGCCGGCCGTGGCCGTCGGTGCCTGCGAGGTCCGCCGCTTCGCCGACGCCCTGCACCTCGTGCCCGCGCGGCGGCCCGCGCCCCCGGCGGAGCCCCGGGCGGTCCCCGGTCCCGGGCTGCTCACGCTTCCGCACGGCACGCTGCGCGTCACCGAGACCCGGGGGGCCGGGGTCGCGCCCGCGTGCGGGCCCCTCGAGCTCCGCTTCCGCAGCGCCGTGGGCGGCGCCCTGCGTGCCCGCCCCCTGGGGCGCGGCGGCAGCGCCCCGCTCAAGCGCCTGCTGCAGGAGGCGCGGATTCCGCCCTGGGAGCGCGACCGGCTGCCGCTGCTCTTCGCCGGGGACGCGCTCGCCGCCGTCCCGGGCCTCTGGGTCTGCGAGGGCTTCGCCGCCTCCGCGGACGCACCGGGCTGGACCCTCCACTGGGCGCCGGCGGACGGCGCTCCGGAGGCCCCGTCGTCGGACGCGGGGCGCGTTCGCATTGAACGCATGCAGGGCCGCTGCTAGGCTGAACTCCCATCTCCGCGATCGCTCTGCCGGCGGTCCCTGACCGGGATGGGAGTCCCATGACGCAATACATCTGCGTGACCGGCGGGGTGGTCTCCTCGCTCGGAA
>JAZBPF010000103.1:0-6041 GCA_036351515.1 Pseudomonadales bacterium
CCCCTCCCCCGCCGTGCATAATCCCGCCCGGCCGCGCACCCGGTCGTCGCGGCGGCCCCGCCCGGTGGACGGATCCCATGCCGCGGAAGTTCCTGCAGCGCTACCTCCCGTCCCGTGAGGACCTCTCGCGCCGAGGCCATCTCGGTATGTTCGGGAGTCGCGTGGCGGATCCGGACCTCTGGCATCTGAACCGCAGGTCCGTTTCCACTGCCTTCGGCGTAGGCCTGTTCCTCGCCTTCCTGCCCCTGCCCGGGCAGATGATCCTCGCCGCCCTCGTCGCCATGTGGCTGCGCTGCAACGTCCCGGTGGCGTTCTTCTCCGTGTGGGTCACGAATCCCGTGACCATGCCCCCGATCTATTTCTTCGCCTACAAGGTCGGCACCTGGGTCCTCGGCGTGCCTCCGCAGGTCAGCGAGCTGCAGCTCTCCTGGGCATGGCTGAGCGCGCGCCTGGAACAGCTCTGGATGCCGATGCTGGTCGGCTGCCTGCTGTGCGGGGTCGTGGCGGGCACGGTCGCCTGGGGGACCATGCAGCTGTTCTGGCGCTGGCACGTGGTGCAGCGCTGGGAGCGGCGGCGGACGCTGCGGCGCCTGCGCGCCGCCGAGGGGCAGCCCTGATCAGAGCCCGTGGAGGGCCGGGGCGGGATCCACGCGACCGGCGCGGGAGGCGGGATAGAGGGCTCCGGCCAGCGCCGTCGCGAGGGCCAGGAGCGCGACCGTGAGCAGATCTCCGCCGCGGAGTTCCGAGGGCAACCGGTCGAAGTAGGTGCCCGCGAAGAGACGGAAGCCGAAGGTCCGCTCGAGCACCGCCACCAGGTCGCCGACGTTCAGGGCGAGCAGCACCCCGAGGCCGAGCCCCGCGAGCACCCCCACGCCGCCGATGAGGGCGCCCTGGAGCACGAAGATGCGCACGACCTCGCCGCGGGTCGCCCCGAGCGTGCGCAGGATCGCGATGGCCCCGCGCTTCTCGTCGACGACCATGGCGAGGCTCGCCACGATGTTGAAGACCGCGATGGCGACGATGAGGCCGAGGAGCACGCCCATCATCGCCTTCTCCATGCCCACGGCCTCGAAGAGCTCCCCGTAGCGTTCGGTCCAGTCGGCGTAGGTCGCGCCCTCCAGGGGGCCGAGGGCCTCGAGGCGCGTGCGCACCCGAGCCACGGCGTACAGGTCGTCGAGGGCGAGGCGCAGCCGGCGCTCGACGCCCGGCGCGCGGCGCACGAGCGCGTCCACGTCCATGAAGGCGACCGTGTGATCCGGCTCCGCGCCGAGGCGGAACAGGCCGGCCACCTCGGTCGTGAGCAGCTCCGGGCGGACCGTGTCGCCGGCGGCCCGGGGCAGCAGGAAGCTCACGGGATCGCCGGGGAGGAGCCCGAGCCGGGCCGCGAGGCCGCTGCCGAGAAAGACGCCGCCGCCCTCCAGGTCCACGAGCTCGCCGGCGACGACGGCGCCCGGGAGCCGCGAGAGTCGGCCCTCCTCCCTCGGGTCGATGCCGAGGAGCGCGACGGGCACCACCCGCGAGCCCGTGGTGAGCATGCCCTGGGCCTCGGCCCAGGGCGCCGCCCCGCGCACGCCGGGCACGCCACGCACGGCCTCGAGGGTGCCCTCGACGTCGCCCCTGGGTGTGACCAGCACGTGCGGGACGATGCCGAGGATCCGCTCCCGGAGTTCCCGGTCGAAGCCGTTCATGACCGAGAGCACGGTCACGAGCGCCGTCACCCCGAGCACGAGCCCGGCGACGGAGACGAGGGAGATGAAGGAGACGCCCCGGGTCCGCCGCACCGCGCCGAGGTAGCGCAGCGCGAGGAGCAATACCGGCCGCCCCGCGGAGCGCGGCAGCGTCGCGGCCGTCACGCGTCCACCAGCCGGCCGCCCTCGAGGCGCAGGCGACGATCCATGCGCGCGGCGAGGCCCGTGTCGTGGGTGACGACCACGAGCGCGGTCCCGGTCTCCCGGTTGAGCTCGAGGAGCAGGTCCTGCACCACGGCTCCCGTGCCGGGGTCGAGATTCCCCGTGGGCTCGTCCGCGAGGAGCACCGCGGGCTCGCCGGCGAGCGCCCGGGCGATGGCCACGCGCTGCCGCTCGCCGCCGGAGAGCTGTGCCGGTCGGTGCCGGAGCCGGTGCCCGAGGCCCACGCGCTCGAGCAGGGCCCCGGCCCGGTCCGCCGCGACCCGGCGCCCGTCGCCGCGGATCAGCAGGGGCATGGCCACGTTCTCGAGCGCCGAGAATTCCGCGAGCAGATGGTGGAACTGGTAGACGAAGCCGAGGAGCCGGTTCCGCCGCCGGGCGCGGTCCCGCTCGTCCAGGCGGGCGACGTCCTCCCCGTCCCAGAACACGGCGCCCGCGTCGGGGCGGTCCAGGCCCCCGAGCAGATGCAGCAGCGTGCTCTTCCCGGAGCCCGAGGCGCCGACGATGGCGACGCGCTCGCCGCCGGCGATCGCGAGCTCGAGGTCCCGGAGCACCTCGACGCGCGCCTCGCCCTCCGCGAAGACGCGCCCGAGCCCGCGCGCCTCGAGCACGGCCTCACTCATGGCGCAGCTCCTCCGCCGGGGCGACCGCGAGCGCGCGCCGCGCCGGCCACCAGGTGGTGAGGCCCGCGAGCACCACGGCCACGGCGGCCACGAGCACGAGATCGGATGCGCGCACCGCGACCGGCATCTCGCGCACGAAGTACTCGCCCAGGAGATCGCGGCCGAGGAACTCCGAGAGCAGCCCCACGGCGGCGGGCAGCACGAAGGTCAGGAGCACGCCGCCGAGGAGTCCGGTGGCGATGCCCACGGCGGCGATGTAGGCCCCCTGGGAGAAGAAGATGCGCACGAGCGCGCCCGGGAGCATGCCCATGGTGCGCAGGATCGCCACGTCCCCGCGCCGGTTGCGCACGACCATGGTGAGCATGGCCACGACGTTGAAGGCCGCCACGGCGATGAGCAGCGAGAGCAGCACGAACATGATCCGCTTCACCTGGCCGATGGACTCGTAGAGGCTGCCGTGGGTCCGGCGCCAGTCGTAGCCCCGCAGTCGCCCCGTCTCGTCGTCGGCGAGCAGGTCGCGCAGCACGTCGTCCGCCTCGAAGAGATCCACCAGGCGCAGGCGCACGCCGGCCGCTTCTCCGGGAATGCGCAGGAGCCGCTGGGCGTCGGCGAGGTGCACGAACACGGTCGCGTCGTCGGCCATGGTGCGCAGCTCGAAGACCCCCACGATCTCCAGGCGCTTCTGCCGCGGGAAGGCGCCGGCGAGGGTCACCCGCGGGTCCGGCATCACCAGCGTGACCGCGTCCCCGACGGCCACGTCGAGGCGCGCGGCGAGCCGCGATCCGAGCACCGCGCCCCAGGCTCCGGCCTCGAGGGCGTCGAAGCGCCCGGCGACCATGCGCTCCGGCACGATGGACACGGCCGGCTCCGCACCGGGGTCCACCCCCTCGACTTCCACGGCGGCGACGCGATCATCCACGGCGAGGAGCCCGGCTCCGGAGGAACGCGGCGCCGCCGCGCGCACCCGCGGGTCCTCCAGCGCCCGCGCCGCGAGGGCGCGCCAGTCCTCCAGGCCTCCCGAGCGCAGCACCACCGCGTGGGGCACGGCGCCGAGCACGCGCTCGCGCAGGGCCTGCTCGAAGCCGTTCATGACCGAGAGCACGACGACGAGCACGGCCACGCCGAGCGCGAGGCCGGCGACGGCGATGGCCGTGACGAAGGACAGGAAGCCGCCGCGAGACCGGCTGTAGCGCCAGGCGATGCGCAGGGAGAGGGGCACGGCCCGGAGGCGCGGCAGGAGCGCGCGGGCTGCGGAATCAGTTGCGGAAGGCGTCGTAGGCCAGGGCCCGGGCCTTCGGCCGCGCCGGGGCGTCGGACTCGCTCTCGCAGCGTGCGGGATCGCCGCCGCAGAGCTCGCACTGGCCGCCCTCGCCGAGGTTGTTCAGACCGCCGCAGGTCCCGGCGATGGGCTTGCGTCCGAAGATCACCCCCACGGCCATGGCGGCCACGAGCAGGAGCATGATCGCGAACACGAGCAGCACGAGGGTCATGGGGAGGTTCCGTTCCGATGACGTTCGAAGGCCGCGTTTCCGCGCTCGGCGAGGCCTCCGTCTTCGTCGTAGAGGATAAACGAAACGGCCAGCCCCTGCTCGTCGGCGAGGGCGAGCCCGCGCTCGGCGCCGAGCACGTTCAGGGCCGTGGCCCAGCCGTCCGCCCACATGGCCTCGGGGTGCAGGACCGTGACGGAGGCGACGCGATGGACGACCGGCCGGCCCGTCGCCGGATCGATCGTGTGCGAGTAGCGCGTGCCGTCCACCGTGAAGAAGTTGCGGTAGTCGCCGGAGGTGGCGACGGCGGTCCCGGAGAGACCGATGGCCTCGCGGGCCACGCCGCGGCGGGTCGGGTCCGGGACCTCGATGCCGATGCGCCAGGGCACGCCGCGGGCGTTCGCGCCCTCGGCCCGGAGCTCGCCCCCGATCTCGGCGAGGAAGCGCTCCGCACCGGCGTCCTTCAGGACGGCGGCGAGGGCGTCGACCGCATGGCCCTTGGCGATGGACGAGAGGTCCACCTCGAGCGGGGCCGTCTTGCGCAGGGCCGGGGGCGCCTCGCGCAGCTCGAGACGCCGGTATCCCACGCGGGCGCGGGCGGCCTCGACCGCCTCCGGCGCCGGGACGGCGTCCGCCTCGACCTCCGCCCCCGCGCCGAAGCCCCAGAGGTCGACCAGCGGCCCCACGGTGACGTCGAAGGCGCCGTCGCTCGCCTCCGCGATCTCCTGCGCGGCGGCGAGGACCGTGACGAGTTCCGCGTCGACCGGGAACCAGTCCCCGGGGGGCGCACGGTTGAAGCGCGAGAGCTGGGAGTCGGGGTCCCAGGTGGACATGAGGGCGTTGATCTCCGCGAGGCGCTCCTCGATGCGCGCCTGCAGCGCCGCCTCGCGGAGCGTCTCCGGTGGCGCCGCCACGCGTACGCTCCAGCTCGTGCCCATGGTCCGGCCCGAGAGCTGCAGCTCCCGTTCGGGCGCGCCGGCGCCGCCACAGCCGACGAGCAGCAGCAGCGGCAGCAACAGAACGAGCGAGTGACCCGCGCGGGAACGTCGGGGCATGGGGTTCCTCCGGGGAAGGCCCGCGTACGATCGCCGGCCCGGCGACGCCGAGCCGGGTGGAACCTTACCGCCCCGGTCGTTGCCGGAGCCACCGCCAGGAGCGCGGATGGGGCTCCCCTGCAGGGCGCGGGCGCGCCGGAACAGCCCCGCCACGTCGAGCGAGCACGACGCCGCCGGCGGGCCGCACGAGGGCTCCCGTGTGCGGGACCACCGCGTGCGGGAGCACCGCATGCGGCCCCCCTCCCGACGCCACCGGCGCACGCGCTGCCCGCGCGAGGCGTCGCTTCCGTCGTCCTGCCACGCAGCGCTCCTCCCGTCCCGGCAGCACGTGGGCCAGAGGCGCCGAGCCTTGGCTCCACCCACGAGCGGGACGGTCTGGAGGCCCCCATCCCGTCGGGCCCCCTGCCGCCACCGGCGCCGTTGACGCACACTGCACGGCGTCCGGAGGAAGGGAGACGCCCATGAACGTCCGCGAGATCGAGTACGAGGTCGACGGCACGGTCTTCGCCGGCCAGCTCCACGGCGGGGAAGCCCCCCGTCCGGCGGTCGCCGTGTGCCACGCCTGGGGCGGGCGCGACGCCTTCGCCTGCGACGTGGCGGCACGACTCGCCGGCCTCGGCTACGCGGGCTTCGCCATGGACGTCTACGGCAAGGGCGTCCGCGGCGGCACCGTGGCCGAGAACCAGGCCCTCATGACGCCCCTGGTCGAGGACCGTGCGCTGCTCGGTCGCCGCCTCGCGGCAGGCATCGAGGCCCTGCGCGCCCAGCCGGAAGTGGATGCGTCCCGCGTCGCCGCCATCGGCTACTGCTTCGGGGGCCTGTGCGTGCTCGACCTCGCCCGCGCCGGTGCGGACCTGCGGGGCGTGGTCAGCTTCCACGGATTGCTGATCCCGGCGGAGGGGCTGCCGGACGGCCCCGTGCGCAGCAAGGTGCTCGTGCTCCACGGCCACGACGATCCCATGGTCCCGC
>JAZBPF010000104.1:0-5405 GCA_036351515.1 Pseudomonadales bacterium
CAGCACCGGCTGGGTGTTCACCGTGCGGTCCAGTTCCTCGGCGGGGCCGTCCTGGGCGAGGGCCCAGAGGTCCCGCTCCACCGCCTGCGAGGCCTCGTCGAAGGTCTCGCGGACCACCGCGTGCGCAGCGGCCAGTTCCGCCAGCATTCCCACGCTCTGGGAACCCTGGCCCGGGAACATCATCCCCAGGGCGACGGTCATCCTCCCTCCCCGATCGTGCCCGTGCTCGGCGCCTGCGGTGCGTTCAGTCGTCCCGGCCGGGGGCGACCTTCCGGCCCCGGTAGAAGCCGTCCGCACTCACGTGGTGGCGACGATGGGTCTCGCCGGTGGTCGGCTCCACGGACAGGGTGGGCCCGCCGAGGGAGTCGTGGGCCCGGCGCATGCCGCGCTTGGACCGGGTCTTGCGATTCTGCTGGACCGCCATGGCTGCGTTTGCTCCCGCACTCGTGAGGGCGCCCCCGCGGGCACCCCCGGAAACCGTCGGGGCGCCCACGGCGCCCCGACACGATTCACTTCCTCATTCGCGGCCGTCTCCGGCCTTCGACCGCTTCAGCGCCGCGAGCGCCGCGAAGGGGTGCTCCCGTTCCGGCGCCGGTCCCGCCTCGTCGGCGCGCTGGGCGAAGGCGTCGTAGGCCTCCGCGTGCACGCAGTGCTCGAGCTCCGCGCAGGGCCGCTCGGGCAGCGCGAGGAGCAGGTCGTCCTCGAACAGCTCCGCCGCGGTGGCCGTCGCCTGGGCGATCACCACCGTGTCGATCTCCTCGATGAGATCGCGCGCCGCATCCTCGCTCCGCACGACGCACAGATCGACGGCGGCGGCGAGGTCGCAGGGCTCCGTTTCCGCACAGTTCGCGCAGCGCAACCGGACCCGCGTGCGCAGCACGCCCTGCGCGCGGCAGCGCCCCTGCGCGTCGCGGCGGAAGGCGACCTCCACGTGGACGGGCTCCAGGACCGACTCGACGCATTCCGCGAGCCTGGGAAAGGCCTCGGGCCCCAGCCGCACGTCGAGGACCGCCTCTTCGCGCGCCAGCCGGAAGGGTTCGAGATCCAAGGCGGGAGACGGACCGGTCGACGACAGGCGCGCAATCATAGGGACGGCCCCGGGGCCTGTCAAAGCGTCCAGTGGGTCCGCCGAGGGTCCCCGGGAAGCCCGCCCCGTGGCAGCATCGCGCCCCCGCCGCCCGCTCCGGAGAGCACCCGTGCACGACGCCCCCGAGGCCGCTCCGCCCCGCCTGCTCCTCGCCTCCACCTCGCGCCACCGCCGGGCGCTCCTCGAGCGCCTGCGCGTGCCCTTCGAGACCGTGTCCCCGGCGTACGAGGAGACCTTCCTCCCGGGCGAGGCTCCCGCCGACCGGGCCCGCCGCCTCGCCGAGGGGAAGGCCCGGGCCGCGGCGGAGCGCCTCTCCGGTCCCCGCACCCTGGTGATCGGGTCGGACCAGGTGGCGTCCCTCGACGGGGAGGTGCTCTCCAAGCCGGGCTCCCGGGAGCGGGCCGTCGCCCAGCTCCTGCGCGCCCGCGGCCGCACGCTCGAGTTCCACACGGGGGTCGCCGTCCACGACACGGGCAGTGGCCGCACCCACGTGCACGTGGAACCGTTCCGGGCGCGGCTCCGGCCCCTCGAGGAGGCGCGGATCGCCCGCTACGTGGACCTCGAGCGTCCCCTCGACGCCGCCGGTGCCTTCTATTCCGAGGGCCTCGGCATCGTGCTCTTCGAGGCCCTCGAAGGCCGCGACCCGACGGCCCTCGTGGGCCTGCCGCTCGTGGCCCTGGTCGACCTCCTGGCGGAGGCCGGCGTCGCCGTCCTCGACCTCGCCCGCTGAGCGCGGAGCAGCGCGGGAACCCGCGATCGCGCGCCGCGGGGGCGGGCGACCGGTCCGGAGCCCCCGCTCAGGACGTCGGGGTCAGGCGGTCCAGGAGCGCCTGCAAGTCCTCCGGCAGCGGCGCCTCGAAGCGGCGCACCGCCGCCCCCGCCGGGTCGGCGGGATCGGGCACCGCGATGGCCGCCGCGTGCAGGCACAGGCGCGGCACCCCGAGGCCCTCGCCCCGAGCGCGCACGTCCCCGAGCGCGTACTTCGGATCCCCGAGGATCGGATGCCCCGCGTGCGCGAGATGGACGCGGATCTGGTGCGTGCGCCCGGTCTCGGGCCGTACCTCCAGCAGCGTCGCCTCGGCGAAGCGCCGCAGCACCCGCACGTGGCTGAGGGCGGGCTTGCCGGCGACGGACACGCGCACGAAGCGCTCGCCGTTCGCCGCCAGCACGCGCTCGAGGGGCGCCTCGAGGCGCCGCAGACGCGCCGGCCAGCGCCCGTCGACGAGGGCCAGGTAGACCTTCTCCGCCCGGCGGTCCCGGAGCGCGTCGTGGAGGGCGAGGAGCGTCCGCCGGCGCTTGGCCAGGAGCACGCAACCCGAGGTGTCCCGGTCGATGCGATGGGCGAGTTCGAGGAAGGGACGCTCCGGAGGCAGCGACCGGAGCGCCTCCACGAGCCCGGTGCGCACGCCGCTGCCGCCGTGGACGGCGAGCCCCGCGGGCTTGTTCACGACCAGCAGGTCCTCGTCCTCGTGGAGCACCGCTTCCCCGAGCCGTGCCGCGAGTTCCGGAGACGGCGGGGCCTCGCCGGCCGGAGGCGCGCTTCGCACCGGCGGCAGGCGCAGCCGCTCCCCGCTCCGGACCCTGTGCGTGGCGCGCACCCGGCGCCCGTCCACGCGCACCTCGCCCCGGCGGAGCATGCTGTAGATGCGGCTCCGCGGCACGCCGCGCAGCTCCCGCAGGAGCAGGTTGTCGATGCGCTGCCCGTCGCGCCGCGCGTCCACGAGGAGCTCGCGGGGTCCCTGCTCCGCCACCGGCCCCACGGACCCGGGCTCCGGCACGGGCGCCGGCGGGGGCGCGGGCCGGGGACGCGGACGGGTGCCGGAGGGTCGCCCTCCGCTGCGGGGCGACCGATTTCCGCCCCCGCGCCGGGCCCCCTTCGTTTTCCCTTTCGATTGAGTCACTTGGAGACTACTGTTAGCATCGGCCGCCGGGAAGGGTGGAAACGACGACCGCCGCCGAGGCGACGGAGCCCGCTCACCCCTTCCCCGCCGCCCGGACGGCCGCGCACAGGCGCCCGGTGCCGCCGGCGGTGAACGTGCAGACCACGACGACCGAGCCGTCGTCGATCCGAGAGAAAAGGGAGGACCGCGAGCCTGCTCGCGGTCCGAGACGAGAGTATACGCGCTGCCGCGATCGTCGAGCGGCAACGAAGGACGGGACGGCACCCGCGCGGCGAGGATCCGCCGCCGGGCTCCGGACACGGAAAAGGCAACGGGACGTCCCGCAGGGACGGTGCAGACGGAACACCCGCGTCGCCGCCGGAACGGTCGGCTCGACGCGGCCGCGAGGGCTCCGGCCCCCGGGTCCGCACCGCGACCTGCCCCACGTCCCCGGACGCCCGCCACGGGGCGGCGATGCAGCGCCATCCGCGCATCGCACCCGGCGGCGGGCCTCGCCGCAGGGACCTCACGAGGACCTGCGCTTTTCCCCGAGCGTCGACGCCCGAGAGCGGTCGACGCCCTGACCCTTGTGCCCATCGCGGTGGCAGCGCACCACACGAGTGCTGCCCATGAAACGCATGCTGATCAACGCGACCCAGCCCGAAGAGCTGCGAGTCGCCCTCGTCGACGGTCAGAAGCTCTTCGACCTCGACATCGAGTCCCGCACCCGCGAGCAGACCAAGGCCAACATCTACAAGGCGCGCATCACCCGCGTGGAGCCTAGCCTCGAGGCCGCCTTCGTCGACTTCGGCGCAGACCGGCACGGCTTTCTCCCGCTCAAGGAGATCGCCCGCGAGTACTTCCGCAAGAAGCCCTCGGAGATCGAGGGACGCGTCGCCATCGCCGAGGTGGTCAAGGAAGGTCAGGAGCTCATCGTCCAGGTCGACAAGGAGGAGCGCGGCAACAAGGGCGCGGCGCTCACCACCTTCGTCTCCCTCGCCGGCCGCTACCTGGTGCTCATGCCGAACAACCCTCGGGCCGGCGGCATCTCCCGGCGCATCGAGGGCGAGGAGCGCGACCAGCTGCGCGAGGCGCTCTCCAAGCTCGAGATTCCCGACGGCATGGGCGTCATCGTGCGCACCGCCGGCATCGGGCGCAGTGCCGAGGACCTGCAATGGGACCTCGACCATCTGAAGTCCACCTGGGAGCGCATCTGCGAGGCCGGCGACGAGCACAAGGCCCCGCTGCTGATCTACCAGGAGAACAACGTCATCCTCCGGGCGATCCGGGACTACCTGCGCAACGACATCGGCGAGGTGCTCCTCGACACCCGCGACGCCCACGAGCAGGCGCTCGCGTTCATCGAGCAGTTCATGCCGAGCTTCCGCAGCCGGATCAAGCTCTACGAGGATCCGGTGCCGCTGTTCAGCCGCTACCAGATCGAGACCCAGATCGAGACCGCGTTCCAGCGCGAGGTGCGGCTCCCGAGCGGCGGTTCCATCGTCATCGATCCCACCGAGGCCCTCGTCTCCATCGACATCAACTCCGCGCGGGCCACCCGCGGCGCGGACATCGAGGAGACGGCCACGAACACGAACCTCGAGGCGGCCGACGAGATCGCGCGGCAGCTGCGCCTGCGCGACATGGGCGGCCTCATCGTCATCGACTTCATCGACATGATGTCGTCGAAGAACCAGCGCGCCGTCGAGAACCGGATGCGCGACGCCCTGGAGGCGGACCGTGCCCGCGTGCAGGTGGGGCGCATCTCCCGCTTCGGGCTCATGGAGATGTCCCGGCAGCGGCTGCGCCCGTCGCTGGAGGAGACCACCACGATCATCTGCCCGCGCTGCACGGGCCAGGGCGTGATCCGCAACGTCCGCTCCCTCGCCCTCTCGGTGCTGCGGATCCTCGAGGAGGAGACGCTCAAGGAGCGCAGCGCCGGTGTGCGCGCCATCGTCCCGGTCCCCATCGCGAGCTTCCTGCTCAACGAGAAGCGCAGCGACCTGACCGCCATCGAGGCGCGCAACCGGGTGCGGATCATGATCGTGCCCAATCCGAACATGGAGACGCCGCACTTCGAGGTGCAGCGGGTCCGCGACGATCAGCTCGAGGACGAGTTCTCCACGCCGAGCTACGAGATCGCCGAGGCGGTGACGGAAGCGACGGCCCTCGACGAGATCGAGTCCCAGCCCGTGGTGAAGGCCCGCGAGGCGGCGGTGAAGTCCGTCGCACCGCGCCACCCGGCACCGGGGACGACCGAGGCGCCCGCCGCCGAAGCGGAGCCGGAGGCGGCGGCACCGGCCGTCGCGGTCGAGCCGGCGGCACCGGCGCCGCGACCGGGACTGCTCTCGCGGTTCTTCACGGGCCTCTTCGGTCCCGGCGTCGCCCGGGAGGAGACGCCCGCGGAGGCGAAGCCGGAGCGCGGCGGTGCAGCGGAG
>JAZBPF010000105.1:0-9108 GCA_036351515.1 Pseudomonadales bacterium
GGGCGCCCCCCTGCGGCAGCCCGTCTGGGATCGCCAGGAGATCGAGGTGGCCGATCGTGCAGCGCGTACGCGCGGCGAGTGCCTGCCGACGCGCGCCCCAGGCGAGCGCGTCCTCGATGCCCGCCTCCGCGGCCGCGGTCGCGACCCCTTCGACGAGCGCGCGCTGCAGCGCGACCTGGTCGGAGCCGAGACGCCAGGGGCTCGGCGCGGTCTCCACCGTGAAGCCCGCGGCCTCGAGCAGCCTCGCGCAGCGCTCCGCGGCCGCAGGTCCGAGGGCCGGGCCGAATCCCTTGTCCCCGCCCTGATGCTGGTCGAAGGCGGCCGCCACGACGGCGTCGCGGGGGTCCTCGGGCGTCCATTCCATGCGCCCAACATAGCTGAGCGCCGCGTAGAACGGCACCCGGAGCCGCCGGAGCAACTGCGCGATCCAGTCCTCGGACACGAGATCGAGGAGCGCCGAGGCCGTGATCAGGGTGGCGTCGTCGAGCGGCAGCGCGCCGACATCGGCGAGGTCGGTCCGGACGAGTTCGGCGTCCCGGCCCGCCGCCTCGCCGGCGCGCGCGAGGAGCTCCGGGTCGTGGTCGACGAAGCGCCAGCGCGTGGCTTCCGGGAGCAGGGGTGCGAGCGCGCGCCAGGTCGCGCCGGTGCCGCAGCCGAGGTCCACCACGAGCGGTGCGGGCCCGGCCAGCGCCGCGGCCCGCTGCGCGAGCGCGGAATCCCGCGCCGCGGCGTCGGCGGGTTCGCGAAGGGCCAGCCAGTGCGCGGAGAAGCCCACGGCTCAGAGATCCCCCTCGTACCAGGCGCGCGCGACGTGGCTCTCGTGCAGCGTGATGCGCAGGCGCCTGACGCGTCCGCCGTCGGCGAGTTCGCCCGCGCGCACGCGACCCGCGAGGGCCTCGAAGACGTGGCCGCAGAGGAACTCGGTGGTCGTGAACCGGCCCTCGAATTCCGGCATCTCGTCGAGGTTCCGATAGCGCAACGGTCCCAGGGTGGCGGCCAGGGCCTCGGTGGCGAGGCCGATGTCCACCACCAGCCCGTGCGCGTCGAGATCCTCCGTGAAGAAGGCCGCGTCGACGGTGAAGGTCGCGCCGTGCAGGCCCTGGGCGGGACCGAACACGGGCGAGGCGAAGGAATGGGCGATCATGATGTGATCGCGGACTTCGACGGCGAACATGGAGGCTCCCTAGGCGGCTTCGTAGCGGACGCGGTGACAGAGCGTGGCGGGATCCGCGAGGATCGCGCCGTAACGGTCGGGCAGTTCGGCGAAGGGCGTCTCGCCGCTGACGAGACCGTCGAGCACCGGATCGAGGAGAAGCTCGAGCGCCTTGGCGAGCCGTCGCGCGTGGCTCCAGCGGGGCACGCGATCGGCGGGCAGGCGACCGACCTGCGAGCCGACGATCCGCAGCCGGCGGCTGTGGAAGCTCCCGCCGAGCGGAACCGGCGTCTCGCCGGCTCCGTGCCAGCTGCCCTCCACCACCGTCGCCTCCTCCCCCGCACAGGCGAGGGCCGTGGCGAGGCCCGCCGCCGTCGCCGACAGGTGGAGGACCCGGTCGCACTCCCGCGGCGCGTCCTCCGGCGGGGCGAAGCGGCAGCCGAGGTCGCGGGCGAGCGCGGCGCGGTCCGGATTCACGTCCACGAGCGTCACCTCCGCGCCGGGCAGCCTCGCCGCGAGATGGGCCGTGAGCGCGCCGACGACGCCCGCCCCGACCACCGCGATCCGATCGCCGGCGGAGGCGCCGCTGTCCCAGAGCAGGTTGAGGGCCGTCTCCATGTTGGCACCCAGGACCGCGCGACCGGGTGGCAGGCCGTCGGGAAGCGGGTGCAACGCCTCCGCCGGCAGCCGGAACCGGGCCTGGTGCGGATGGAGCGCGAAGACGACCCGCCCTTCGCCGTCGCCCGCGGCGATCCGTCCGACGGCGCCGTAGCCGTACTTCACGGGAAAGGGGAAGTCGCCCTCCTGCGCCGGGCAGCGCATGCGCGTCCGTTCGCTTTCGGGCACCCGTCCCTCGAGGACGAGGCGCTCCGTGCCGCGGCTGATGCCGGAATAGAGCATCTCGACGGGAACGCCCTCGCCGAGCCGGCCCGGTCGCAGCTCGGCCCGCCCGGGCGCGACGCACCAGAGCGCCGGCGCGGCGGTCACGGCAGGTGTCCCGACTTCGCCGCCTTGGTGGCCAGATAGCGCGCGTTCTGCGCGATCCGACCGACCCAGAGGGGGACGCGTTCCACGACCTCGATGCCGTGGCGCGAGAGCTCCCGCACCTTCGCGGGATTGTTCGTGAGCAGCCGCACGCGGCCGACGCCGAGGCGCTGCAGCAGCTGCGCGCCGATGCGGAAGTCGCGCTGGTCGTCCTCGAAGCCGAGCCAGTGATTCGCCTCGACCGTGTCGAGACCGGACTCCTGCAGCGCATAGGCACGCAGCTTGTTGGCGAGACCGATCCCGCGGCCCTCCTGGGCGAGGTAGAGCAGCACGCCGCCACCGCCCTCCCCCATGGCCGCCATGGCCGCGCGCAGCTGCGGACCGCAGTCGCACTTCAGGCTCCCGAGCACGTCGCCGGTGAAGCACGCGGAGTGCAGGCGCACGAGGACCGGCTGCGCGGGATCGGGGCTGCCGACCTCCACCGCATAGTGTTCGGCGCTGCCGTCGTCGGGGCGGAAGACGTGCACGCGTCCGGCCTCGGCGGCGACGGTCGGCAGCCGTGCGACGCTCACCGGGGCCGGCGTGCGGACCTGGCTCAGCGCATCCGCCACGTCGCGAGCCGGCATCGACGTCAGCCCCGCAGGTGCGGCCTCCTCCGTGATCGGCATGGTCAGCAGCGCCGGCAGGACGTGCATCGCCCGGACCAGGTCCATGGCGACCGACTGCAGCGGCGTGCCCGGCTGCGGCGCCGGTGCCGGCTCGGGGGCGGACCGTGCCGCATCGGGGAGCGCCTGCCCGATCGTCCGGGAGAGCCATGGGAGATCGGCCCCCTCCGGCACCGGCACCCGCAGCGGCCCGTCACCGGGCGGCAGCGGAAGCCCCAGCGCCTGCCCGCGGCGGCGGGTCAGCACGAGCTCGGGCGCCCCCAGCGCGGTCAGGGCGCGGTAGCGTTCCTCGGTGAGGGCTTCGGCGAGGACCAGGAGCACCGTGGTACGGCCGTCCTGCAGGAGCACCGGCAGCCCGAGGCGCAGGTCGCCCTTCATGCGCAGGAGCCGTTCGACGGGACGCGGCGCCAGCGCCGCGGTGGAAGGGGCATCGGTCGCCGGTGCCGGCACCGCGGGAGGCGCTCCGGCCGACGCCAGGGGAAGTCGCGACATGAAGGATCCGTTCTCCCGTTCGAAACCGGCAGTTCCGTTGCCGCAGGGGCGAGAGCCCTCGGCGCCCTGCCCGTGTCGCCCGGGGTGCTGCGACCGCGCGTGCGCGGGTAGAGCCTCGGCCACGCGTCCGGCGATCACCAGGGCCCCGCGCGCCGCCTGCGTACGCACCGGGAGATGCGGGGCGCGGGTCGACGGACCGCCGGGCCTGTATGGTCGAGGGTACACGTCGGAAGGGTCGATGCAATGGAGCGCTGGCTCGGCTTCGCCAGATCCCTGGTGATCTACCACAATCCCGCGACCGCCCGCGCCTGGCGCCGCCTCTATCGGGAACTCCTGCGGCCGGGCGATCTCGTCTTCGACGTGGGCGCGCACCTCGGCACCCGCACGCGGGCCATGCGCCGGGCCGGCGCGCGCGTCGTGGCCCTCGAACCGCAGGCGCTGTTCGCCCGCTGGCTGCGCCGGACCCTGCCCCGGGACGTGGTGCTGATCGAGGCCGCGGCGGGCGCCGTCGAGGCGGAGGCCGAGCTCGCCGTCTCCTCGCTCCACCCCACCGTGTCCTCCCTGCAGGGGGCCTTCGTGGCCGATGCAGGGAGCGCGCCCGGCTTCGACCACGTGCGCTGGGACCGGCGCGAACGCGTCCGGCTCGTGACGCTCGACGGCCTGATCGCGACCCACGGGCGGCCCGCCTACGTGAAGATCGACGTGGAGGGGTTCGAGCTCGAGGTGCTCTCGGGACTGTCGCAGGCGGTGCCGATGGTCTCGGTCGAATACCTCCCGGGCTTCGCGCACCTGACCCGGGCGGTGATCGACCGCCTCGAGGCCCTGGGTCCCTACCGCTTCGACGTGGTCGTCGGCGAACGATCGGGACGGCTCTGGCGCGAGTGGCGCGCGGCGGACGAGGTGCGGCGCTGGCTCGAAGCGCTGCCCGGGGACGCGCCCTCCGGGGATCTCTTCGCGCGGCTCCCCTGACGGCGTCAGCCGCGCAGGATTCCCGCGAAGGCGGGAAACAGCGCCGGGGTCGCGGCGACGACCGTGCCGCGCTCCTCGGGGCGCTCCCCGGGTGCCCACCCCTCGACCCGCGCACCGGCCTCGCGCACGAGCACGAGCCCCGCGGCGATGTCCCAGGGCTTCAGCCGCCGTTCCCAGAAGCCGTCGAAGCGCCCCGCCGCGACCCAGGCGAGGTCGAGGGCCGCGGCGCCCATGCGACGCACGCCGGCGCAGGCGGGCATGAGGCGGGCGATGTCCCGGGCGTGATCGTCGATGTGGGGCAGGTCGCCGAAGGGGATGCCGGTCCCGAACAGGGCCGCCGAGAGGCTCACGGTGTCCGCCACGGCGAGGGGGCGCCCGTCGAGCGTCGCGCCGTGCCCTCTTCGCGCGGCGAAGGTCTCGTCCCGGATCGGGTCGTGCACCACGCCGAGCACGAGCTCGCCCGCCTCCTCGAGCGCGACGGACACGGCCCAGTGGCCGATCCCGCGCAGGAAGTTCGTGGTGCCGTCGAGGGGATCCACGATCCAGCGCCGCGCCCCGCCGGGCGCCGCGCCGGTCTCCTCGCCGAGCCAGCCGTCCCCGGGGCGCGCCCGCAGGAGGCCCTCGCGCAGCAGCGCCTCGGCGGCGCGGTCCGCCTCGGAGACGAAGTCCCCCGCGCCCTTCGCGGTCACGGTCAGGCGCTCTCGCCGCGTCCAGTACTCGCGCAGACGGGCACCCGCCTCCTTCGCGAGTCCCACGGCGAGCTCGAGGTCGTCTTCGCTCATGGCTCGGGCTCTCTTCCGCTCAGGCGCGCGAGGACCCCGGCCACGAGGCGCGCCGTCTCCTCCCAGGCCGGCAGCGCGGCGCCGGCCGCCGCCGAGGCCGCCGCGAGGGCCGCGTGCGTCGCCGGTTCGTCCAGCACCCGTGCCAGGGCGGCGGCGAGCGCCTCCGGATCCTCCGGCGGGACCAGCAGCCCCGCGCCGGGGGCGACCGTGTCCGGCACGGCGCCCGTCGCACAGGCGACGATGGGGAGCCCGTGGGCCATGGCCTCGTCGAACACGATGCCGTGTCCCTCGTGGCGCGTGGCGAGCGCGAACAGCCGGGCCTGTCCGTAGCACCGCGCGAGGGTGTCGGCGTCCACCGTCCCCGCGAGGCGGACCCGATCGGTCAGCGCCAGCTCCGAACGCAGACGCTCGAGCGACGCCGCATGGGCCGCGTCCAGCGCCGCCCCCACGATCACCGCCTGCCAGCGGCGGTCACGGATGCGGGCGAGCGCCCGGAGCAGCACGTCGTGCCCCTTCCGCGGGACCAGGATGCCCACGGACAGCACGAGGGGCGGGTCGGCCTTGGGCCCGCGCACGGGAGACCGGTCGACGCCCGGCCGCGCGACCGTGATGCGCGCCGGCGCGACGCCGTAGTCCGTGGCCAGGAGCCTCGCCGTGTGCGCGCTCGGCACCACCACGTGGGCGACACCCGCGAGATTCTGCCGTTCGCTCCGCGCCAGCTGCGCACGACGCGCCGGCGCCAGCCCGCTCTCCAGCGCGAGCGGGTGATGCACGAGCGCCACGATGGGCGCCGCCGTTCCCGCGAGGACCGCCGGGTCCATGGCGCCGAGGGCGAGCCCGTCGACGATCACGGGGCAGTCGGCCGGCACCGCGGCGAGCCGGGCCGCGGCGTCCGCCGTGTCGGCGGGGGTCGGATCCGGGAAGGAGGCCCCGAGCGCGAGGTGCGTGACGTCGTGCCCGAGCCGCCGGAGCCCGGCGAGCAGGCGACGGTCGTAGAGATAGCCTCCCGTCGGCGTCGCGAGGTCGCCGGGGACGGCGAAGGCACAGCGCGGCGCGCTCACGGAGCACCGTTCCGGTCCGGAGCCACCGGGACGGCGAGGGCGACCGCGACGAGCCCCGGCAGCGTGGCGACGAGGAAGGCGAGACCGAAGGCGACGCTCGCCGCCAGCCCCTCGGCAGCGCTCGCCCCGGCGAGCGGCAGGAGTCCCGCCGCGGCCCCCTCGCGCAGCCCCCAGCCGCTGACCGTCAGCGGGACGAGCATGGTGAAGAGGATCAGGGGAACGAGCGCGAGGGTCGTCGCCGGAGGCAGCACCACGCCGACGGCCGCGGCGCAGCACGCGAAGGCGCCCACGGTGCACAGGGCGGTGCCCAGGCTCGTCATCCCCTGCCGCCACCGCACCTCGGGGGCCGCCACGGCCCGCAGGAAGGCGGCCCGCGCCCGGCCCAGGCGGCGCGAGCGCCGCGGGCCGAACCAGCACAGGGCCCCCGCGACGGCGAGCCCGCCGCCGAGAAAGCCGGCCACCGGCGGCAGGAGCCAGGGCGGCCAGTCGAAGCCCCCCGGCACCGCCCAGGTCCCCGCGACGGCGGCGCCGAAGAGCAGGAACAGGGCGATCTGCCCCGCGAGCCGCTCGAAGAGCACGGCCTGGCCCGAGGCCGCGAGTCCCGCCTGCGCCCGCGCGCGGACGGCCCGCCCCGCATCGCCGAGGACGCCTCCGGGGAGCGCCTGATTGACGATCTGCGCGAGGTAGTACTCCCGGAGCGCCGTGGCCGGATCGAGGGCGATGCCGAGCCGGCCCGCGGTCCAGCGCCAGCGCAGGGCCGAGAGCACGGTCTGCAGGGTCAGCGTCGCCAGTGCCGCGGCGAGCCAGCCGGGGCTCGCTCCTGCGAGGTGCCCGAGCGCGGCCGCGCCGTCCGCCCCGCGCCACAGCAGGGCGAGGAGGCCGACGGCCGCCGCGACCTGCAGGAGGCGGAGGAGGTGCCTCGGCACGGCCTCAGCCCTTCCCCGTCGGCGGCGCCGTGGTGAAGGTCGTGAGGATCCGGTCGCGCATGCGTTCCATGGGCACCACCGGTGCGTCGTCGGGCGGGAGCAGCCCCGGGGCGAGGCCCCAGGCCCGCGCCGCGCGTTCGACGAGTTCCGCCGGGCCGATCAGGTGCATCGGCACGTCGGGACGCTCGTCGAGGGCGACGAAGCCCGCTGCCTGATGGTCGCCGAGCACGAGGAGCAGCGGCGGCGCATCCGCGTGCAGTGCGGCCCAGGAGAGGACGGTCTCGAGCGCATAGTCCACGGCCTCGCGGTACTGGGCGCGCACCCGGTCCCGATCGCGCCACACCACGTCCGGCGGATCGCCGGCCGTCGCCATGGCGTCGAAGACGCGGCCGTCGCCGACGGCGTCCCAGGGCACCAGTTCGGGGACCGGAACCCAGGGCGCATGAGAGGACCCCGTGGCGACCTGCACGAAGAGGGGACGGTCGTCCGGGCGGTCCTCGCGCAGCCGCCGGTCAAGCGCCGCGTAGGTGAACTGGTCGGGCATGGTGACCCAGTTGAAGCTCGCCCCCGCGTAGCCGAGATCCTCCGCGGCGAGGATCGTCTCGAAGCCCATGCGGCTGCTCTCGGGCCAGTCGAGCGTGATCTGCGGCATCACCGCGGCCGTGTGGAAGCCCGAACGCGCGGCGAGGTGGAAGAGCGTGGGCCGCTCCGCGGCGAGAACCGCGCCGTAGCGCGTCTGCCCGTCCACGCGCAGTCCGTTCGCGAAGGTCGCGTGCGCGAGCCAGCTCTGCCCGCCCCGCGTGGGCGAGGCGAGGAGTCCCGAGGCCATGGAGAGCCCCCGGGCAGCGAGCTCGGCCTCCCCGGCCGCGAGCGTCGCGCGGTGCACCTCGGCGAAGTAGTCCGTGTCGAGGCTCGTGCGGCCGTAGCTCTCGACGAACACGACGATCACGTCCCGGTCGATCCGGTCCAGGAGCCCTTCGGCGTCGGCGAAGGGATCGTCGGCGGCCGCCGCCTCGAAGGCACGCAGATCGGCGAGCGTCGCGCGCGCCAGCTGGAGCCGCTCGACGCCGACCCGGGCCGTGAAGGCGGCGCCGGGCGGCCGGGCGGGAAGCTCCCAGTGGCCCATGGTGGCTCCGACCTCCGCGGTCGCGACCCCGGTCGACAGCAGCGCCACGGACACCGCCGCTCCGCGCAACGCCGGGGAGCCGCGCGCCGCACCGGCCCAGACGCCGGTCGCCCACCAGAGCAGACCGGCGATCGCGACCACCGACGCGAGCGCGCCGAGCAGCGCGAGCACGGCCAGGACCGGTCCGACGGCGCCGGTCAGGAGCCGCATCCCCGCCCCCAGGAGCGCCAGGTCCGCCACCGGATTGAAGCCCCGCGCGAGCGCCGTGAACATCGCGAAGTCGGCGGTCTTCAGCACGGCCAGGAGGACCAGGATCGCGACCAGCAGCAACCGGACCGTCGCCGCGGCCGCCCCGCCACCGAAGGCGGCGAGCGCGAGCAGCAGCGCGGGCCACTCGAGCGGAAAGGCGGCGAGCGCCCCCCAGGTCATGGCCGCCGGGTGATTGGGCTGGATCAGCACGAGGTACAGGAGCGCTGCGGCGAGCGCGAGGCGCGCCGCGCGGCGGGGGGAGGCCGGCGTCACGAACGGGTCCGCCGCAGCCAGCGTACGTCGCGACCGAAGGACCAGCCGAGGGCGACCGCGGCGCCTGCCACCAGACCGCCGGCCACCGGCGCGGAGAACCCGGGCGCCTGCAGCGCGATCAGCACCGCGATCTGCACCACGCAGACCGCCTTGCGGCCGAAGCGCTCCGGCAGGGGACCATCCAGCCACGGCAGGAAGCGGGCGGCCAGGAGGAAGCCGTAGCGCGGCAGGCCCAGGAGCAGCACCGCCGGACCGACCGTCCCCGCGGTCCAGGCGTTCAGCGCCAGCACCAGGCCCAGCGCCGCGTCGACCTCCATGTCGAAGCGGGCGCCGAAGGCGGAACTGCGGCCCTCGCGTCGCGCGAGCCAGCCGTCGACCCCGTCGAGGGCGAAGGCGACGAGGGCCACGGCGAGCACGCTCCAGCCGGA
>JAZBPF010000106.1:0-5511 GCA_036351515.1 Pseudomonadales bacterium
CCGCCGAGGTCCGCGAGCTGCGTGACCGCGAGGCCGGCCATGCCGCAGGGGTCGATGCGCCCGAAGGGCTCGAGGTCCATGGCCACGTTGAGGGCGAGGCCGTGGTAGCTGCAGCCGCGCCGGATCCGCAGCCCGAGGGAGGCGATCTTGGCGCCGTCCACGTAGACCCCGGGGGCCTCGGGCCGCGCCGCGGCGGCGATGCCGTAGCCGGCGAGCAGCGCCACGATCGCGTCCTCGATGTGGTTCACGAGCGCGCGCACGCCGAGGCCGCGACGGCGGCAGTCCACGAGCAGGTAGACCACGAGCTGTCCCGGGCCGTGGTAGGTGACCTGTCCGCCCCGGTCGCTCTGGACCACGGGCACGTCCCCCGGCGCCAGCAGGTGCTCGGCGCGTCCCGCCTGGCCCTGGGTGAACACCGGCGTGTGCTCGAGGGTCCAGAACTCGTCGGGGGTCGCGGCGTCGCGCGCCGCCGTGAAGGCCCGCTGGGCCTCCTGCACGGGGCCGTAGGCGCGCCGGCCGAGCCAGCGCGTGCGGATGCGATCGGCGCCGCCGGGCGCCGTCTCAGAGGACGAGCTGGACACGGCCCGTGGCCTTGAGGTCGGTGAAGATGGCCTCGATCTGCCCCGCGTGCTCGGCGTCGATGACCACCGTCACGGCGACCCAGCGGCCGCCGCGGGACCCACGCACGGAGACGTCCTCCTCGGTGACGCCGGGCGCGTGCCGCCGGTGGACGTCCACGACGAGCGCCACGAAGTCGTCGTCGTTCGCCCCCATCACCTTGATGGGATAGCGACAGGGGAACTCGATGCGCGGCGGGTCCGGATCCGTCACGGAGCGCTCAGGCGAGGAGCCGCACGAAGAACAGGCGGATCGCGTCCCAGAGGCGGGAGAAGAGGCTGCCGGGCTCCACCGCCTGGAGCGCCACGAGGGGGGCCTCCTCGAGCACCTCGCCGTCGAGGGCCACGGTGAGCCGGCCGAGCGCGTCCCCTGCGGCGATCGGCGCCTTCGGCCAGGGCTCGAGCTCCACCCGGGCCTCGAGCTCGTCGTAGCGACCGCGGGGGATCGTGAGCACGAGGTCCTCCTCGAGGCCGAGGGCCACCTCGTCCGCGGCGCCCTGCCACACGGTCTGCCGCTCGAGTTCCTCGCCGCCGGCGTAGAGCTGCTGGGTCTCGTAGAAGCGGAAGCCCCAGCGCAGGAGCGTCTGGCTCTCCTGGGCACGCGCGCTCTCACTGCCGGTGCCCATGACCACGGAGACCAGGCGCATGCCGTCGCGGACGGCGGAGGCGACGAGGCAGTAGCCGGCCTCCTCCGTGTGGCCGGTCTTGATACCGTCCACGGTCTGATCGAGCCAGAGCAGGTCGTTGCGGTTGCGCTGGGTGATCGGTTCCCCGGTCTGGAAGTCCGTGCCGTAGGTGAATTCCTTCTCGGCGTAGTAGGCGTAGTGGTCCGGGAAGTCGCGGATCAGGCGCCGGCCGAGGATCGAGAGGTCCCGTGCGGAGGAGTAGTGCTCCGGATGCGGCATCCCCGTGGCGTTCATGAAGTGCGAGTTCTCCATGCCGAGGAGCTGCGCCTGCTGGTTCATCATCTCGGCGAAGGCGGCCTCGCTGCCCGCCACGTGCTCCGCCACGGCCACGGAGGCGTCGTTGCCCGACTGGATGACGATGCCGCGCAGCAGGTCCTCGAGGCGCACCTCCTCGCCGACGCGCACGAACATCTTCGAGCCGCCCATGCGCCAGGCCTTCTCGCTGATCGCCACGCGGTCGTCGAGGGACAGGCGCCCGGCGTCCACCTCCGCGGCGACGAGGTAGTCGGTCATCATCTTGGTGAGCGACGCCGGCGGCAGCCGTTCGTCCGCGTCGTGCTCGGCGAGCACGACGCCGGAGCGGGCGTCGAGGAGGATCCAGGCGCTCGCCGCCAGCTCCGGGGCGGCGGGGATCAGGGACGGCGCCGCCGTCGCCGTGGCGGCGAGGAGCAGCAGGCCGGAGAGCAGCACGCGGGGCAGGCTTCGCATCGGGGGATTCCGTCTCCCTGCTTCGATCAGGATCGGCGCAAGGCGCGCGAGTGTACCGCCCCGGTCGTGCCGAGGTCAGTCGCGGACGATGAGCGGGACGCCCGCAACGTCGGCGAAGGTGATGAGCGCCTGCATGCGGTTCGCGGCCGTGAGGTCCGGAAAGGGCCCCACGCGCACGCGCACGAGGGCGTCGTCGCCGCTCGCGAGTTCGACCCGGGCCGGCCCCGCGCGTTCCCGCGCGGCGCCGTCGCGGACGATCGAGTCGAGGCGGGCGCGGAGCCGCTCCGCCGCGCTCCGGTCACGGAAGGCGCCGGCCTGGACCCAGAAGGGCCCGGCCGCCGGCGGGGATTCCTCCGTCGGCGCGGGAACCGGCGTCGCCGGCCGGGCCGCCGGCGTCGGAGCGGTGCGCGCCGCGCTCGCGGCGGGTGCCGCCGGCGCCGCGGCCTGCAGCGGCGGACGCGCGCCCGGCACGATCGCCTCCACGCGGACCCGCGCCACGCCCTGGTCCGCGAAGCCGAGCTTCACGGCCGCGGCGTAGGACAGATCGATGATCCGGTCCTGGTGGAAGGGCCCGCGGTCGTTCACGCGCACGACGATGCTGCGGTTCGTGTCGACACGCGTGACCCGCACGTAGGTGGGCAGGGGCAGGCTCCGGTGCGCCGCCGTGAGCGCGAACATGTCGTAGGGCTCGCCGCTCGAGGTGGGGCGGCCGTGGAACTTGCGCCCGTACCAGGAGGCGTAGCCGGTCTCCGCGTAACCCGCGGCGTCCTCGCGCACGTGGTAGGTGCGGCCGAAGACCACGTAGGGGGAATGGTTGCCGTAGCGGGCCCGGGGCTCGGCCCGCGGGACCGGATCGGGCATGCGCTCGAGGTTGCGCGGCACGACCCGCGGCGCCGCGTCCCGGCTCGTGAGCGAGGGCGTCGCGCAGCCGACCAGGAGCACGGCCAGCAGCAGGCCGAGGACGCGCACTCAGCGGGCCTCCGCGTCGGCCGGCGGGCTCACCGCGACCGGGCGCGCCCGCGCCGCGGCGACGGCGCGGCCGAGATCCCGGACCGCGAGGGCGTAGAGGTGCGAGCGGTTGTAGCGCGTGAGCACGTAGAGGTTGTGGAGCCCCACGTGGTACGCGGTGCCGTCCTCGCCCTCGAGGGCGAGGAAGGTGGCGGCGGCGTCCTCGGGCAGTCCGCCGAGGCCCGGCACCCCGAGGCGCCGGAGCTCGCCCACGGTGAAGCGCAGCTCGAGACCCTCGGCCGTCGGCACGGACGCGGGGTCGGCCGGTGCGTCGACCGCGAGCGCCACGGGCTCGCCGCGGCGCCAGCCGTGCCGCGCCAGGTAGTGCGCCACGGAGCCGACCGCGTCCTCGAGGCTCCTCGCCAGGTCCCGGCGCCCGTCGCCGTCGAAGTCGACGCCGTAGGCGCGCCAGCTCGAGGGAATGAACTGGCCCCAGCCCATGGCGCCGGCGTAGCTGCCGAGAGGCTCGCGCGGGTCGAGCCCCTCCTCCCGCATGAGCAGCAGGAAGGCCTCGAGCTCCCCGGTGAAGAAGCCGGACCGGGGCGGATAGGCGAAGGCGAGGGTCGCGAGCGCGTCGAGGACGCGCCAGCTTCCCCGGAGCCGACCGTAGCGGGTCTCGACGCCGAGGATGCCGACGACGATCTGCGCGTCGACGCCGTAGCGGGCCTCGGCGCGCGCGAGCAGCTCGGCGTGCTCGTCCCAGAAGGCGACGCCCTGGGCGATGCGGTCCTCCCCGAGGAAGATGCGCCGGTACTCCCCCCAGGACAGGCGCCGTTCCGCGGGGCGCGCGATGGTCTCCAGGATCTTCTCCTGGCGCTCGGCGTCGGCCAGGAGCGCCTCGAGCGCGTCCCGGTCGAAGCCGTGCTCCTCGACCATGCGGTCGACGAACGCCGCGGTGGCCTCGGGGACGGGCTCGGCGGCGACGGCGCCGGCGAGGATCAGGAGCAGCGCCGGCAGGAGACGACGGAGGGGACGGAGCGGATCCATGGTCAGGCGCGCAGCAGCTTCTGGTGGGTCCGGACCGCCATGAGGATGCCGAAGCCGGCCATGAGCGTCAGCGCCGAGGTGCCGCCGTAGCTCACGAGGGGAAGCGGCACGCCGACCACGGGGAGGAGCCCGGCCACCATGGCGATGTTCACGAACAGGTAGGTGAAGAAGGTGAGCGTGAGGCCGCCGGCGAGCATGCGCGCGAAGGCGTCCTGCCCCTGGGTCGCGATGTACAGACCCCGGGTGACGATGAGGAAGTAGAGTCCGAGGAGCACGAGCACGCCGAGCAGCCCGAGCTCCTCGGCCATGACGGCGATGATGAAGTCCGTGTGGCTCTCGGGCAGGAAGTCGAGGTGCGACTGCGTGCCCTGGAAGAGCCCCTTGCCGAACACGCCCCCGGAGCCGATGGCGATCTTGGACTGGATGATGTTCCAGCCGGCCCCGAGCGGGTCGCTCTCGGGATCGAAGAGCGTGAGCACGCGCTGGCGCTGGTAGTCCTTCATGACCATCCACAGGCCCGGCAGCGCGGCGACGCCGAGGGCGGCGGCGCCGAGGATCCAGCGCCAGGGCAGGCCGGAGAGCAGCACCACGGCGAAGCCCGAGCCCGCCACGAGGATCGCCGTGCCGAGGTCCGGCTGGGCGGCGATGAGCACCGCCGGCAGGGCGATGAGCGCGAGCGCCACGAGGACCAGGGACGGGCGCGGCGGCAGGCTGTGATCGGCGAGGAAGGCTGCGGTCATCATGGGCACCGCGAGCTTCATCATCTCCGAGGGCTGGAAGCGCGGGAGCCCCGGCAGGTCGATCCAGCGCTGGGCCCCCTTCGCGGAGGTGCCGGCGACGAGCACGGCCACGAGCAGGAGCACCCCGACGCCGTAGAAGAGCGGCGCCCAGCGCCGGAGGGTCATGGGGTCCACCTGGGCGGCGACGAACATGACCACGAGCGCGGCCCCGAGGCGGTAGACCTGGGAGACGAAGCGGTCGACGTCCCGGTCCACGGCGCTGAAGAGCACCAGGAGGCCGTAGCCGCAGACCAGGAGCACGAGCACGAGCAGCGGCAGGTCGACGTGCAGGCGCCAGAGCAGCGCCTGGCGCCGCTCGAAGGTCGCCGAGACGTCGGGCATGCGGCGGACGAAGTCCCGGGAGTTCATCGCGCGACCACCTGCGGCCCCTCGGCGTCCGCCTCCGGCAGGAGCCAGGCGTCGACGACCTCCCGTGCGACCGGCGCCGCCACGGACGAGCCCCCGCCCCCGTTCTCCACGAGGACGGCGACCGCGATCCGCGGGGCGTCCGCGGGCGCGAAGGCCACGAACCAGGCGTGCTCGCGCTGCCGCTCCTCGAGCTCCTCGGGCTCGAGCTTCACGCCCTGGGGAATCTCCACGACCTGCGCCGTGCCGGACTTGCCGGCCATGCGGTAGGGGATGTCCATGCCGATGTAGGCCCAGGCGGTGCCGTTCTCCCCGTAGCCCTGGTGGCCGCGATGGACCACGTCCTCCATGGCGTCGATC
>JAZBPF010000107.1:0-4955 GCA_036351515.1 Pseudomonadales bacterium
CGAGGCGGTCGTGGTCCGCGCGCCGGTGCACGGCCAGCACCTGCACGCCGCGGCGGCCGAGGAGCGTGACGCGTTTCTCGAGCGGGCGCGCCGGGCCGGAGGAATCCTCGGGCTCGAGGCGGGCCGGGGCCGGCGGATCCGCGATGCGCTCGAAGCGCAGGCGATGGGCCCCGAGGGTCAGGACGTCGCCATGGTCGAGCACCTGGCGCGTGACCCGGTGGCCGTTCACGAAGGTGCCGTTCGTGCTCTGCAGATCCTCGGCCGTGCAGGCCTCGCCGACGACGAGCAACCGCGCGTGGCGCGCGCTCACCGCCGGGTCCGCGAGCACGACCTCGCAGTCCGGATGGCGACCGATCACGAAGCTGCCGTCCGCGAGGGTCCGCGAACCCACGGCTCGACCCTCGAGGGAAACGCGCAGCAGGAGGGCCACCGGGGCGTACTCCCCTCAGCCGAGCCAGCGCCCGAGGCGCTCGCGCCAGCCCCGGCGGGCCGGAAAGGCGCGGTCGACGCGCCCGAGGAGCACGGAGACGTTGTCGTGGCCGCCCTCGGCCTTGGCCGCGTCCACGAGGCGCGCGGCGGCGAGCTCGAGGTCACCGCGGGCGCCGGCGAGGAGCTCGCCGATGCGCGCGTCCTCGAGCATGTCGTTGAGCCCGTCGGAGCAGAGCAGGAACAGCTCGCCGGGCTCGGCGACGATCTCCTGCACGTCGACGCGCACGGCGTCGTCGATGCCGAGGGCGCGCGTGACGATGTTCCGGTTGCTGGCCGTGCGCGCCTCCTCCGGCGTGTAGAAGCCGCGCTCCACGAGCTCCTGCACGAGGGAGTGGTCCACGGTGACGCGCTCGAAGCGCTCGCCGCTCAGGCGGTAGAGGCGGGAGTCGCCCACGTGCGCCACGGTGACCCGATTGTCGTGGAAGAGCACGGCGACCAGCGTCGTGCCCATGCCCGCGCACTGGGGCTCGCGCTCGGCCACCTCGCGGATCACGGCGTTCGCGCGGTGCACGGCGTCGCGCAGGGCGAGGGCCTCCGGGGACAGCCCGGTCTCGGCGTCGATCTCCTCGCTCTCGAGGGCGGCCAGGCGCCTGCGCGTGTCGTCGAGGACGACCTCCACCGCCAGCGCGCTCGCGACCTCGCCGGCCTCGAGGCCGCCCATGCCGTCGGCGAGCACGAGAAGCCCGGCCTCCGGATCGTTGCCGATGGCGTCCTCGTTGTGCTCGCGCACGTGGCCGCGATCGGTGAGTCCGGCCGTGGCGATGCTGCCGCCGAGCATGCTCAAGGGCGCGCTCCGCGTCCCGACGCGCACGCGCCCCGTTCCCGCCCGCGGGGGACCCGGCTGTAGCCCATGGACCGTCCTTCGCCGACCGGCGCCGCGCGAGCGCGCGGCATGGGGCGAAGATACAGCCCCGGGCGTCGGTAGAGCCACCGCTCGGAGCCCCGGTGCGCCTCGCCGGCAAGGCGCGGGAACACCGGCGCGGCCGCGCTGCGGCAGGCGAGCGCAACGCCGCCGGCGGGCCGCACGAGGGCTCCCGAGGGCGGGAGCACCGCATGCATGCCGACCCGAGGGCGCTTCCGGCGCTCGCGCTGCCCGCGCGGGTCGTCGCGCGGGCAGCCCGGTTCCGCCACGCGCCTCCCGCCCGGGCAGCACCTGCGCCGGAAGCGCTGCGCGCCGGCGCTCCCGACGACCGGGGCCGTGGCGGCAGGGTCCGGGCCCGGTCCGCGCATTCCCTCCGCACGCGGGAGGCCGGTCCTCTGGACCCGGCGTGGAGAACGACTATGATCGCGCCCCCTCGCCGCCACCCCCGGAGACGCCCATGTGGTTCCGCAACCTGCGCGCCTGGCGCCTCGATTCGCCCTGGAAACTCGACGCCGACGCCCTCGACGCGCAGCTAGGGGAGGCCGCCTTCGCGCCCTGCGCGCCGGGACAGGCGGAGACCCTGGGCTGGGAGGCGCCGGTCGGGGAGGATCCGGACCGGCTCGTCCGTGAGGTGGCCGGCCGCCAGCTCCTGCGCGCGCGCATGCAGGAGCGCATCCTGCCCCAGGCGGCGGTCACGGAGCTGCTGCCGGAGCGCCTGGCCGAGCTCGAGGCGCGGGAGGGCGGCCCCGTGCGCGGCGCCCGACGCCGGGAACTCGCCGAGTCGATCCGCGCCGAGCTCCTGCCGAAGGCGCTGCTGAAGTCCACGCGCCAGTGGCTGCTGATCGACCGGCAGACCGGCCTCGTGCTCGTGGACAGCGCCACCCCGGCCCGGGGCGAGTCCCTGCTCTCGCTCCTGCGGGACAGCCTCGGCTCGCTCCCGGTGCGGCCGCTGGCCTTCGCGCGCCCCCTCGACGGGACGCTCACGGCCTGGGTCCAGGGCGGGGACCTGCCCGCGGGCTTCGCCCTCGGGCAGTGGTGCGACCTCGAGCATCCGCAGGACACCTCCAACAAGGTCCGCTTCCGCGGCCAGCCCCTGGACGAGGAGGAGGTCACCGCCACCCTCGCCCGTGGCCTGCGCGTCACGGCGCTCGAGCTCTGCTGGGACGCCGGCGCCGAGGAGCCGCTGCGCTGCGTGCTCTCCGAGGACGGCAGCGTCCGCCGGCTGCGCCTGCCGTCGGCGGAGGGCACGCCCGCCGACGACGAGTCCGAGGCGGCGCGCCTCGACGCCGACCTCGCGCTCCTCGGCCTGACCCTCGAACGCTTCTTCGGGGCCCTGTTCCCGGCCCTCGGCGGCCTCGCCACGGACTGACCCGGACCGCGACCTGCGCGTACAGTGGCGGGACGCCGCGCCCCGGGAGTCCCCATGAACGTCGCCGCCACCCCCCTGCCCTGGATCGACGCCCGCCTCGACTCGGGGAACGGCGAATGGGTGGGCCTCGAGCCCGGCGCCCCCCCGCGGCTGCACCTGCGCCTGCGGCCGGACCCGCTGCCCGCGGACGCACCGTCGGACGCCGTCCCGTTCCGCCAGTGGTTCCACGTGCGCGTGCACGCGCGGCCCGGCGAGACCGTGGAACTGGTCCTCGACGACGCCGGGGAAGCCACCTATCCCGAGGGCTGGCGCGACTACCGGGCCGTGGTCAGCGAGGACGAGCGCGACTGGCGGCGCACGGAGACGCGCTACGAGGACGGTCGCCTGTGGATCCGCTACACGCCGCGGGGCGGCACCTTCGTCTGCGCCGCCTTCGCCCCCTACCCCCTCGCGCGCCACGCCGCGCTCCTGGCGCGGGCCCAGGGTCACCCCGACGTCCGCCGGGTGCCGCTCGGGCGCACGGTGGAGGGCCGGGTGCTCGAGGCGCTGCGGGTCGGCGCCCCGGTGCCCGCGGGCCCGCCCGCCTGGATCGTGGCCCGCCAGCACCCCGGCGAGAGCATGGCCGCCTGGTGCGCCGAGGGCCTGATCGACCGGCTCCTCGACGACGCGGACCCGGTGGCGCGCGCCCTCCGCGCCCGGCACGCCCTGTGGATCGTCCCGGCCATGAACCCGGACGGCGTCGCCGCCGGCTGGCTGCGCACGAACGCCGCCGGGGTGAACCTCAATCGCGCCTGGCAGGACCCGGATCCGCGCACGGCCCCGGAGGTCGCCGCGGTGCAGGCGGCCATGGGCGAGACGGGCTGCGGGCTGTTCCTCGACCTGCACGGCGACGAGGTGCTGCCCTGGGTGTTCACGGCCGGCTGCGAGGGCGCCGTCGGCTACGGGGGAAGCTGGCAGGCGGCGCAGGAGCGCTTCCGGGAGCGGCTCCTCGCGGCGTCGCCGGACTACCAGACGGAGCGCGGCTACCCGTCGCCGCCGCCGGGCCGGGGCAACCCTGCCCTCGCCACCACGGCCACGGGCGGGCGCTTCCGCTGTCCCGCCTTCACCCTGGAACTGCCGTTCAAGGACAACGCCGGCGCCCCGGATCCCGAGCGGGGCTGGTCGCCGGAGCGCTCCGCACGCTTCGGCGCGGCGCTGCTCGGCCCGATCCTCGGCGCCCTCGACGACCGGGAGGGCCCACCGTGAACGACACGCAGCTGGTCACGCGGGAGACGCCGCGGGAGCGGGTGCGCCTGCTCACGCTGCATCGCCCCGGCGCCTACAACGCCCTCTCCGGGGCCCTGATCGCCGTGCTCCACGACGCCCTGAACGAGGCGGCGGCGGATCCGGACGTCGGCGCCGTGGTGCTCCGGGGGGCGGGCCCCGGCTTCTGCGCCGGTCACGATCTCAAGGAACTGGAAGCGGTCACGGACGAACCGGAGGCCGAGCGCCTCTTCGACGCCTGCGCGGCGCTCATGCAGGCGGTGGCGGGGAGTCCGAAGCCGGTGATCGCCGCCGTCCACGGCGTCGCCACCGCCGCCGGCTGCCAGCTCGTGGCGAGCTGCGACCTCGCCGTGGCGGCCGCCTCGGCGCGCTTCGCCACGCCGGGCGTGAACCTCGGGCTCTTCTGCTCCACGCCCATGGTCGCCCTGTCCCGCGCCGTGGCGCGCAAGCACGCACTGGAGCTGCTCCTGACCGGGGAACTCGTGGACGCCGAGCACGCGGCGCGCATCGGCCTCGTGAACCGCGTGGTCCCCGACGGCGAGGAGACGGAGGCCGCGCTGGAGCTGGCCACCCGCATCGCCGGCCGCTCGGCCCAGACGCTGGCCTTCGGCAAGGCCCTGTTCCAGGCCCAGCTCGAGCAATCGCTCCCGGAGGCCTACGCCGCCGCGAACCGGGTGATGGTCGAGAACCTGCGCCACGACGACGCCCGCGAGGGCATCCGCGCCTTCCTCGAGCGCCGGGAGCCGCACTGGCGGCGGTAGATTCGCGTCGGCGGCGGACGTCCGTCGCCCCGCTCCTGCCCGCTCTGGCATGCTCGCCGCCGGATCCACCATCGGGAGACACCCGTGAACGACGCGCAGCGCACGGAGATCGAGGCCGCCGCCTTCCGCCGCCTCCTCGCCCACCTCGACGCGAACCGCGAGGTGCAGAACATCGACCTCATGAACCTCGCCGGCTTCTGCCGCAACTGCC
>JAZBPF010000108.1:0-2029 GCA_036351515.1 Pseudomonadales bacterium
AAGAGGAAGCCGGTCTTACCGTTCAGCGCCAAACGCATCCTCAAGAAACTCGGTGCCGATATCCGAGACGCGCGGAAGCGCCGTCGGATCCCCGTGCGTGTGATGGCCGAGCGAGCCCTGATCTCACCAACCACGCTCAGCAAGATCGAGAAGGGCGATCCAGGGGTGGGAATCGGCTTTTACGTATCCGTACTATTCGTCCTTGGGCTAGCGGATCGGCTCGGCGAGCTCGTTGACGCATCCAGGGACGAGCTCGGACTTCGCCTGGAAGCCGAGGAACTGCCTGAGCGCATTCGTTGGCCGCGTGCGTCGGAGACCTCCTCGTGAGTGCGGCAGACACCGTCGTCCATATCGATTTGAACGCCAGGACCCTGCCGGTGGGGCATCTGTGGACTCGCGAGACGCAGCGCGGGACCTCGAGCGCGACGTTCCAGTACCTGCAATCGTGGCGTGAGCGGGCGGACGCTTTTGCGGTGGATCCGCTGATGCCGCTCGGCGCCGCGCCATTCCACAAGGACCGCCTCTTCGGCGCATTTGCCGATTCCGCACCGGATCGGTGGGGCCGCACTCTCATGGCGCGGGCCGAGCGGATTCGGGCACGGGCGGAGGGGCGGGCGCCACGACATCTGCGAGAGGTCGACTATGTCCTTGGCGTCTCGGACGTCAGCCGCCAGGGCGCACTTCGGTTCTCGGAGAAGGAAGGAGGACCGTTCTTGGCAGAACCTGCGGGAGCGGCCGTTCCTCCGCTAATTGAGCTGCCGAAGCTGCTCGCCGCTGCACAGGGGTTCCTGGACGATCCCGACAACGAAGCGGACCTACGAATCCTGCTCGCTCCCGGTTCGTCGCTCGGAGGCGCCCGTCCGAAGGCATCGGTGCGCGACCAGGACGGACATCTCTCGATCGCCAAGTTTCCGAAGAAGGACGATACGTACACCGTCGCGGCCTGGGAGCACCTCACGTTGACCATGGCCAAGGACGCCGGTATTCGGGTGGGGGCGTCTGAGCTACTGTCCGTTGCCGACCAACAGGACGTCATCCTCGTCCGGAGATTCGACCGAGACGGTGCACGCCGCATCCCGTTCCTCTCGGCAATGAGCCTCGTAGATGCCATCGACCAGGAGCCGCGCAGCTATCTGGAGGTAGCCGACGTTCTCCGGCGGTTCGGCGCCAGGGCACGTGAGGATCTTGCCGAGCTTTGGCGGCGAATCGTCTTCAACGTGCTCGTGTCGAATACGGACGACCACCTGCGCAACCACGGCTTCCTCTACGCAGGGGTTGGCGGCTGGACTCTGTCGCCCGCCTACGACCTGAATCCGGTCCCAGTCGAAATCAAGCCACGGTTCCTCTCAACTGCGATCGGGGAGGAGCCCAACGACACGAGTGCGTCGCTTGAGCTGGCGCTTGAGGTGGCCGCCTACTTCGACCTCAGCGAGGACGCCGCCCGCGCCGAGGCGGCGGAGATTGCCGAGGTCACGCGTCAGTGGGCCGATCGCGCGAGGGCTTCAGGGATCCGCGGCTCGGAGATCGATCTCATGCAGTCCGCCTTCGAGCACCAGGACCTCGAACTCGCCATGTCCTTCAGGTGATTCATTCCGATGGAGGGATTCCACCGAGACAGGATCCCGCCACCTGGAGTCCCTCCCGAAATCCCCAGGGGTTATCCCAAGCCAGTTCCAGTTGCTGCTGCAGCGGGACACCCCTCATCGCCGTGGCCCGGGTGCCGCCGGTAGGTCATTGGGGTAAAATCATTGCGTTGGCTCTTCCCCCCTCGTTCCAGAAGATCATGGACCGCACCTGCGTACGGGTCCTGACACGGCAGCCGGGAAAGCCCGACGCGCCCCCGTCGGCAGAAACCCCATCCGCACGGCTCGGCATGATGTGGGACCTCACCTTGACCGCATGGACCTTCGCAGGGCGACTGCCGGATGGTGAATCCAGACTTCAGAGACGTCTTGTCCGAGTTCATCGCCGCTGAAGTGTAGTTTCTCGTGGTAGGGGCTTTTGCGCTGGCCGCACACGAGATACCTCG
>JAZBPF010000109.1:0-9578 GCA_036351515.1 Pseudomonadales bacterium
GCGCGGCGGGAAGCTCCTCGACTGGGAGAGCGCCGAGCGGATCCCCTGGGGCATGCTCCTGCTCTTCGCCGGCGGCATCACCATCGCCCGCGGCTTCGAGGCGAGCGGCGTGAGCGTCGCCCTCGGTCAGGTGCTCTCGGGTCTCGCCGACTGGCCCCTCGTGCTCGTGATCGCCACGATCTGCCTGGCCATCACCTTCCTCACGGAGATGACCAGCAACACGGCGACGACCACGCTCATGATGCCGATCCTCGCCGCCGGGGCCGTGGGCGCCGGCCTGCCGCCGGAGGTACTCATGGTGCCCGCGGCCATGAGCGCGAGCTGCGCCTTCATGCTCCCGGTGGCGACGGCGCCGAACGCCATCATGTTCGCCACGGGGCGGTTCCCGAGCCGGGTCATGGCCGCCGAGGGCTTCGCCCTGAACCTCATCGGCGTACTCGTGGTCACGATGGTGGTACGGCTGACGCTCTAGCGACGGCGCCGGGGGCGGCGAGGAAGGCCTCCCGCTCCTCCGGCGACGCCTCGGCGAGGCGCTGTACCTGCTCCAGGAAGGGCCCGAAGGCCTCGTCCGAACGCCGGAACAGGGCCGCGAAGGCCGGGACGTGGACGTTGTAGTCGGCGACCGTGTTCAGGCGCGCGTTCGAGGCCGGCGCGGCGAAGAAGGGATCGTAGGGCGCGGCTTCCGGCGGCCGCGCGTCTGCCCAGCGCGCGCGCAGGGCCGTCCACTCCCGCGCGCGCACGACCTCCAGGGCCGCCTCGTCGGCGCCGCCGAGCCGCGCCGCGGCATAGGCCGCGCCCAGCGTCTCCCGCGTCTCGAGCACGAAGGCGACGAAGAAGGCCCGCGCCCGGTGCCGGGCCTCCCAGGCTTCGCGCGCGACCGCGTCGTCCCGCGCGGCCAGCCAGCGCCGCGTCCCCTCGCGGCCGACGAAGGTCGCGAAGCTCTCGTTGAAGGCCGTCTCCCCCGGCACGTACGCGACCCCGTGGGCGAGTTCGTGGAACAGGAGCTCGGCGAGGTCCGCAGGCGGCCGGTCGATGAAGCTCGAGAGCAGCGGGTCGTCGAACCAGCCGAGCGTCGAGTAGGCGGCGACGGGCCCCACGTGGACGTCGTAGCCGTCCTCCGCGAGGCGCCGGGCCTTGCGTTCGGCGGCGGGGCGGGAGAAGTAGCCCCGGTAGGAGACGCAGCCCGCCACGGGGAAGCACCAGGTGACGGGCACGAGCTCGTAGCGCGGCGCCGCGTAGACGTTGTAGAGCACCGCGTCCCGCTCGAGCTCGACGAAGCGCGCGTAGCGGCCGCCCGGCTCGATTCCGAGCTCCGCCTCGGCGAAGGCCCGGAGCCCCTGCGCGAGGCGCAGGCGCTCGGCGAGCCCGGGCGCCGTGCCCGGGTCGGCGAGCACCGCTTCCACGGGCCGGGCCCGGAACAGGAGCCCGAGCTGGCCGCGGACCGCCTGGCCGTAGTAGCCGAGGGTCTCGCAGCCGGCGAGGAGCAGGACCAGCGCGCCGCCGAGGAGCGGCCGCGCGCGCCGGCGCGCGGTTGCCAGGGACCGGCGAGCTGCTATATGAAGGGCCCTGCGCGGCGGCGGTGCGTCCATGGCGCTCCCTCGATCGGCGCGAGCGGCGCGATCAGCGCGAGGCCGGCCCGCGGGCCGGCGCGACTCCGGCTGCGGGATTGCGCCGGATCGTCGGCGGCGATGCAAGGCCGTGTTCCGCCGGCTCCCCGCGCCTTCTCACCGGAGGCCTCCTTCACGGCTCCGGGAGTCGGACGCTCCGGCCGCCGTCACGCGAAGCTCTTCCACGGGGCACGAGCCATGGGCGTCATCCGCGGAATCCTCTCGCTCACCTTCGTCGCCGCGAACACGGTGTGCTGGGCCCTCGCCACCTTCGTCCTGAAGGCCGTGGGCCTCCTGCTGCCCGTGCCCCGCTGGCGTCGCGCCTGGCCGGGGGTCATGAACCGGATCATCGACGGCTGGGTGTCCTGCAACGGTGCCGCGCTCCGCCGGCTGCTGCCGACCCGCATCGAGGTGCGCGGCGGCGAGGCGCTCCGCCGGGACGGCTGGTACCTGGTGATCAGCAACCACCGCACCTGGACCGACATCCTCGTGCTCCAGGGTGTGTTCCGCCACCGGCTGCCGGTGCTCAAGTTCTTCACCAAGACCCAGCTCCGCTGGTTGCCCTTCCTCGGCCAGGCGCTCTGGGCCCTGGACTTCCCCTTCATGCGTCGGCACTCCCGCGAGTACCTCGAGAAGCATCCGGAGGCCCGGGGCGCCGACCTCGAGGAGACGCGGCGGAAGTGCGAGCGCTTCCGCACGACGCCCACGGCGATCCTCGTCTTCGTCGAGGGCACGCGCTTCACGGAGCGCAAGCACCTGGATCAGCAGTCGCCGTGGGACCATCTGCTGCGGCCCCGGGCCGGCGGCGTCGGCTTCGTGCTCGGCGCCATGGGCGACCAGCTCGACCGGCTCGTGGACGTGACCCTCGTCTACCCCGACGGCCCCTTCGACTTCCTGGACTATCTCTGCGGGCGCGTGCCGCGGATCCTCGTGGAGATCGAGGAGCTGCCCCTGCCCCGGGAGATCACCGGCGGCGACTACGCGAACGACGAGCGCTACCGGCTGCGCGTGCAGGAGTGGGTGACGGAACGCTGGGCCCGCAAGGACCGGCGCCTCGGGGACCTCCTCGGCACGGGCGAGCGCGCGGCGGCCTGACCGTGTACCACCGCCACTTCGGTCTCGTCCGGGCGCCCTTCACGATCGCCCCGGATCCGCGCTTCCTCTACATGAGCGAGCGCCATCGCGAGGCCCTCGCCCATCTCCAGTGGGGGCTCGAGCGCGACGGCGCCTTCGTGCTGCTCACGGGAGAGGTGGGCACCGGCAAGACGACCCTGTCCCGGCTGCTCCTGGACCGGCTGCCGGAGGACACGGACGTGGCCTTCGTGATCCATCCGCGGGTCACCGTGACCGAGCTGCTCGCGACCATCTGCGAGGAACTCCACGATCCGCCGACGGACGGCGAGCGCGCGAGCGTGGGCCGGCTCGTGGACCGCATCCACCACCGGCTCCTCGAGGCCCACGCCCGGGGCCGGCGCACGGTACTCGTGATCGACGAGGCGCAGAACCTCGCGACGGACGTGCTCGAGCAGATCCGCCTGCTCACGAACCTCGAGACGAGCGAACGCAAGCTGCTGCAGGTGATCCTCCTCGGCCAGCCGGAGCTCGATGCACTGCTCCGCCAGCCCGCCCTGCGCCAGCTCGCCCAGCGCATCACCGCCCGCTACCACCTCGAGCCCCTGGACCGGGAGGAGCTCGCAGCCCTCGTCGAGCACCGGCTCGCCGTCGCGGGCGCACTCACCCACCCCTTCACGGAAGGGGCGCTGCGCGCGCTGCACCGGGAATCCGGGGGCGTGCCCCGGGTCGCCAACGTGATCGCGGACCGGGCCATGCTCGGCGCCTACGCCCTCGGGACCCTGCGGATCCCCCCGCGCATCGTGCGCCGGGCGGCGCGCGAGATCCGCGGGGAGCGGGAACCGCCGCCCCAGGCGCTGCGCTGGGGCGCGGGCGCGCTCGCGGCGGGCCTGCTGGCGGTGGTCGCGGTGGGCATCGCGGGCTGGATCCCGGGCGTGCGGTCCCCTTTCCTGCAGGCCGCGCCGGAGACCGTCGGGACGGCCGCTCCGCCGGCGGAGGTGGAGTTCCCGGCCGCCTCCGGCGTGGTGCTGCGCCCGGATCCGGCGCCCGGTCCGGAACCGGGACCAGGAGAAGGCCCCGCGCGGGCGCCCGCGGCGGCGTCCGAGTCCGGCGCAGCCCCGCGAGCGGCGCCGCCGTCCCGGGCACGCGCGGAGGAAGCGGCCGACGGGCCGGCTGCACCGGGCCGCGCCGCGGAACCGCTCGCCGACCTCTGGGCCCGGGCGCCGGAGCGCACGCTCCGGGACGCCTTCGAGGCCGTGCTCGGCGCCTGGTTCACGCCGCTGACGCTCGAGCCCGGGGCCGATCCCTGCGAGGCCGTGCAGCGCGTGGGGCTGCGCTGTCTCGACTACCGCGGGGGCTGGCCGGCGCTCCTCGCGCTCGACCGACCGGCGGTGCTCGAGGTCGAGGGCGGCGGCGCCGAGCGACGCTCCGTCGCGCTCCTCGACGCCGGCGCCGGGGCCGTGCGCGTGGCCGGCGGCACCTTCGAACAGGTGCTGCCGCGCTCGGCGCTGAACCGGCACTGGACCGGCCGCGCCACCGTGCTCTGGCAGATGCCGCCGGGCTACGAGGCGCCGCTGGAACCGGGGGACCGGGGCGAGGCCGTCGCCTGGCTCCGTCGCCAGCTCGCCGCTCTCGACGGCGAGGGCGCCGAGAGCGACGACCCCGAGCGTTTCGATCCCGAACTCGCCCGGCGACTCCGGGCCTTCCAGGCGGCGCGCGGCCTCGAACCCGACGCGGTGGCCGGACCGCTCACCTGGATCCATCTCAACAGCGCCGGCGGCGGTCCGGTGCCGGCCCTCGCCGGCGACCCGACCCTGGGCGCCGCCGCCGCACTCGGGGAGCTTCCCTGATGTCCTACCTGCTGGACGCGCTGCGAAGGTCCGAGGAGGAGCGCCGCCGCGGGGAGACCCCGGACCTGTCGACGCGGCACGGCGCGCGGACCGTCCGCCGGCGCCGCCGGGACGGCAACGGCGTGATCGTCGCCGTGGCGCTGGTGCTCGCGCTGGCCGCCTTCGCCGGGGGCGTGCTCTGGCAGCGCGCGAGCCTCGGTGGCGCGGAGACCGCAGCGGCGCCGGCACCCGCCGCGCCGGGCGACCCGGGCCCTGCGCCCGGCCCCGCCCCCGCGCCGCGGACCGCCGCCGAGGCCGAGCGACCCGCGGCACCGATCCCGCGCGGTCCCGTCCCGCAGCCGGGCGCACCCGCCCCGTCCCCCGCTCCCGCAGCCTCCCCGGCCATGGCGGCCGGCCCCGTGCCCCTGGCCGCGCTCGCCCCGGAGCTCCGGCGACGCATGCCGGCCCTCGAGCTCACGACCCACGTCTTCGCGCCCGACCCGGCGCTGCGCCAGGTCGCCGTGAACGGCGTGGTCTACCGGGAGGGAGACCGGATCGGGGAGCTGGTGCTGGAGCGGATCACCGAGGACGGCGTCGTCGTGCGCCTCGACGACACGCGGGTGGCGATCGGCGTGCTGGAGGCCTGGGGCTACTGATCAGGGCGAGGGCGTGAGGGTCCGGGCCGGCGCGCCCCCCGCCGCGAGCGCGTCGAGCTGCTGCTGGATGCGCGTCACGCGGGCGACGATGTCCCGGCGGAAGGCGTCGACGGAGGCGACCGCCTCCTCGTTCGCGGACACGCGCCGGGCGAGTCCGGAGTCGAGGGCGTTGACGGTCTGCTGGACCGCGTTGACCCGGTCCGTGAGCGTGCGCTGCTGCGTGACGAGCTGGGCGAGCTGCTCCTCGCGGGTGCCCACGGCGCGCCGCAGCTCCGTGGCGGCGGCCCGCACCTCGTCGACGGACTTCGCCTGGGCCTCGACGGTGCGCGTGAGCTTGGCGATCGCCGCCTGGTTGGCCTCGATCCACTCCTTGTTGCGCTTGTTCGAGACGTCCCAGAGCTTGCGGATCTCCGACTCCCAGAACTGGAGCTGGGTCTGGGTCTCCGATTCGGTCTCGTTCAGCGCCTGGTCCGTCATGGACAGCCGCTCCTCGATGCGGCGCAGCCGGCCCTCCGCCTGATCCCGCTCGGCCCGCGCCGCCTCGAGGGCCTGCTGCTGGGTGACGATGAACCAGCCGCAGGCGGTCAGGCCGGCGATGAGCACGACGAGCACGAAGGTCGTGCCGGCGCCGCCTCCGCCGCTGCGCCGCGCCGGCGCCGGCTCGCCCTTGCGCCCGGTCGGGCGCCGCGACTCGATGTCGTCGCGGGTGGGAGCGATGCGGGGAAGGCCGTCGAGGGCGTCGCGGTCACGGTCGGTCATCGATGGAATCCTGCGGGGCGCGTGGTCGGAGTCGCTCCGGCGCAGCGCGCCGGAAGCGGCCGGTTATACAGCACGGCGCGGGGCCAGGGAAACGCGTGCCCATGCTCCGACCGCGGAGCGCGCGGCCGGTTCCGGGGCTAGACGAAGGCGAGCAGGCCCCAGCAGGCAGCGGCGAGGGCGACGCTCGAGACGAGCGCGCCCGGCACCGACGCCAGCGGGCCGAGACCGCCGCGGATCGCGTTGCCCTCGAGCGCCAGCACCAGCGCGGCGATGCCCGCGAGCGCGAGGGGCGAGGCGTCCACGAGGCGGCCGCCCACGGGATGGTGCGCGCTCGTGACCATGAGCAGGAGCGTGGGGCCGAGGAGCACGAGATTGGTCCGCGCCGCGCGGTGGGCGCGCGCCGCCCCCGGGCCCGCGTCCTCCCGGCCCGCGAGCACCGCCTCCTGGCCCGGCGAGACGAGGAGCCAGACGTTCAGGGCCATGAGCGAGCCGAGCACCGCGCCGAGGGCGCCGTCGAGGCTCGGGCCCACGCCCGGGACGGCGAACAGGGCGATGCCCGTGACGAAGGTGGCGAGGGCCGCGCCGCGCAGCCAGCGCAGGGCGGGACGCCCCTGCCCCTCGAGCACGGCGCGCCGTACCGCGGTGTCGGCGGTCGCGAGGAGCGGCGCCTGGAGCACCGTGAGCAGGAAGAGCGTACCGACCCAGAAGGCGGCGAGGCCCACGTGCAGGGCCCGCGCGAGGGCGGCGAGGCCGGAAGCGGTGGTCAGCAGGTCCATGGGGGCGAGCATACCGACCGAGCCGCGCCGCGCCCACGGCGCCGGCGAGGATCCGGAGGCCCGAAAGCAGAAGGCCCCGCACGGGGCGGGGCCTTCCGGTGGAGCGGAGTGCAGGAGCGGCTTACATCATGCCGCCCATGCCCCCCATGCCGCCCATGTCGGGCATGCCGCCGCCTTCCTTCTCTTCCGGCAGCTCGCTGATCATCGCTTCCGTGGTGATCATGAGGCCGGCGACGGAGGCCGCGGACTGCAGGGCGGTGCGCGTCACCTTGGCGGGGTCGACGATGCCCAGGTCGAGCATGTCGCCGTAGTCGCCGGTGGCGGCGTTGAAGCCCTCGTTGCCCTTGAGCTGCTTGACCTTGTCGACGATCACGGACCCTTCGTAGCCCGCGTTCGTGACGATCTGGCGCAGCGGCGCCTCCATGGCGCGACGGGCGATGGCGATGCCGACGTTCTGGTCCTCGTTGTCGCCCTTCAGGCCGTCGATGGCCGAGAGGGCGCGGACCAGGGTGACCCCGCCGCCGGGCACCACGCCTTCCTCGACGGCCGCACGGGTGGAGTGCAGCGCGTCCTCGACGCGGGCCTTCTTCTCCTTCATCTCCACTTCCGTGGCGGCACCGACCTTGATGACGGCCACGCCGCCCGCGAGCTTGGCCAGGCGCTCCTGGAGCTTCTCGCGGTCGTAGTCGGAGGAGGTGTCCTCGATCTCCTGACGGATCTGCTTGACCCGCGCCTCGATGTCGGCACCGGCACCGGCTCCGTCGACGATCGTGGTGTTCTCCTTCGTGACCTGGACCTTCTTGGCCCGGCCGAGGTCGTCGAGGGTGGCGCCCTCGAGGGTCAGACCGACCTCCTCGGAGATCACCGTGCCGCCGGTGAGGATCGCGATGTCCTGGAGCATGGCCTTGCGGCGGTCCCCGAAGCCCGGAGCCTTGGCGGCCGCGACCTTCACGACGCCGCGCATGTTGTTCACGACCAGGGTCGCGAGGGCCTCGCCCTCGATGTCCTCGGCGACGACCATGAGCGGCTTGCCGGACTTCGCCACGGACTCGAGGATCGGCAGCATGTCGCGGATGTTGGAGATCTTCTTGTCCACGAGCAGGAGGTAGGGATCGTCCAGCTCGGCGGACATGCTCTCCTGGTTGTTGATGAAGTAGGGCGAGAGGTAGCCGCGGTCGAACTGCATGCCCTCGACGACCTCGAGCTCGTTGTCGAGGCTCGTGCCCTCCTCCACGGTGATGACGCCTTCCTTGCCGACCTTCTCCATGGCCTCGGAGATCAGCTGGCCCACGGAGGAATCGGAGTTCGCGGAGATGGTGCCGACCTGGGCGATGGACTTGGAGTCCTCGCAGGGGGTGGCGAGCTTCTCGATCTCCTTGACGGCCTCGATCACGGCCTTGTCGATGCCGCGCTTGAGATCCATCGGATTCATGCCCGCCGCGACGGCCTTGAGGCCCTCGTTGACGATGGACTGGGCGAGCACGGTGGCGGTGGTGGTGCCGTCGCCGGCCTCGTCGGAGGTACGGGACGCGACTTCCTTGACCATCTGCGCGCCCATGTTCTCGAACTTGTCCTTCAGTTCGATCTCCTTCGCCACGGACACGCCGTCCTTCGTGACGGTCGGTGCGCCGAAGGACTTGTCGAGGACCACGTTGCGGCCCTTGGGACCGAGCGTGACCTTCACCGCGTCGGCGAGGGTGTTCACGCCCTGCAGCATGCGCTGCCGTGCGCTGTCACCGAACTTGACGTCTTTCGCGCTCATCGATTGCTACCCCTGTGTCTTGAAGATGCCACTGGTCTACGGAACGGCGTCGGGCTCAGCCCTCGAGGACGCCGAAGATCTCGCTCTCGGCGAGGATCAGCAGTTCCTCGCCGTCGACCTTCACGGTGCTGCCGCCGTACTGGCCGAACACCACCTTGTCGCCGACCTTCACGCCCAGCGCGCGGACTTCGCCGTTGTCGAGCGCCTTGCCCGGACCCACGGCGAGCACCTCGCCCTGGCTCGGCTTCTCGGCGGCGGAATCCGGCAGGACGATGCCGCCGGCGGTCTTGGTCTCCTCCTCGAGGCGACGGACGACGACGCGATCGTGCAGCGGACGGATCTTCATTGCCTTCGATCTCCTGGACCTGGATTGAGGATCGGTGCGGGGCGAGCGCGCGCTGCGGGCGTCCATCGCCACCCCGTTTGGCACTCCCCCCGGGAGAGTGCTAACGCGTCGCGCATGATAGAGAGCACCGGTTTCCAGTCAACCCCGACGGGTCGACCACGGCGCGTCCCCGCTCCGCCGCGGAAGTTGGGGGCGCATCGCGGGCTTTCAAGAGCGCGGGTCGTCCTCGCGCTCGTACTCGCCCTCGATGACGTGGGTGCCGTCGCGGCGGCGGCGCACCTCCGGACCCGGGCGCCCCTGCCCCGAGGCGCCGCTACGGAACGGATCGGCGCCGAAGGGACCCGGACCGGAAGGACCGGGTCCGAACGGACCCTGTCCGGACGGACCGGGTCCGAAGGGCCCGCGGCCGAAGGGATCCCCGCCGGCTCCGCGTACGGAGACCATGCCGCGCGCCACGAGGAGGCGGACGAGACCGCGACGCGTGGGCGGGAGCAGGCAGGCGAAGCCGGCCGCGTCGGTGACGAAGCCCGGCGTCAGGAGCAGGGCCCCGCCGACCGCCAGGAACAGCCCCTCGAGCATCTCCTGGGCCGGGAGCTCCCCGGCGTCCATGCGCCGCAGGCCCCGGGAGAGGGTCGAGAGGCCCTGCTGACGGAGCAGCGAGACGCCGATCGCGGCCGTGAGCACCACCAGGCCGATGGTCGGCCAGGCGCCGATCCAGCTGCCGACGCGGATGAGGACGTACATCTCCACGACCGGCACGAGCAGGAAGAGC
>JAZBPF010000110.1:0-12911 GCA_036351515.1 Pseudomonadales bacterium
GCTCGAGCGCGACTGGATCATCGCCACGAACGGCGGCGACGAGCTGCTCCGGCTCGCGGTCACGACCTACCTCGAGCCCGGCCGGCCGCTCGCCACCACGGCGCCGAGCTACTCCCTGTACCCGGTGCTCGCCGCGGTGCAGGACTGTCCGACCGTGGAAGTCCCCCTCGGGGAGGACTTCTCGCTCCCGGAGGACCTCGCTGCGCGGGTGAACGCGAGCGGCGCCGGCCTCTTCTGCCTCGTGAATCCCCATGCCCCGAGCGGCCGGCTCTGGCCCCTCGAGGCGATCGACGCCCTCGCCGGCGCCCTCGACTGCGTGTTCCTCCTCGACGAGGCCTACGTGGACTTCGTGGATCCGGCCCGGGGCCACGACGCCCTCGCCCTGCTCCGGCGCCACGACAACCTCCTGATCCTCCGCAGCCTTTCGAAGGGCTACGCCCTGGCCGGGCTGCGCTTCGGCTACGGGCTCGGCTGTCCGGAGCTGGTCGCGCCGATGCTCACGAAGACCCGCGATTCCTACAACGTGGACCTGCTCGCCCAGCGGCTCGCCACGGCGGCGATCGAGGACCGCGCCTGGGCCGAGGCGAACTGGCGCGCCGTCCGCGAGGAGCGGGGGCGGCTGACGGCGGCGCTCCGGACCCTCGGCTGCACCGTGCCCGACTCCGAGACGAACTTCGTCCTCGCGCGCATGCCCGCCGGTGCGGACGCCCGCGCCGTGCAGCAGGGCCTGCGCGAGGCGGGACTCCTCGTGCGCTGGTTCGACGCCGACGGCCTCCGGGACCGGCTGCGCATCACCGTCGGCACGGCGGAGGAGAACGACCGGCTGCTCGCCGCCCTGCGTACGCTCCTGCCGGCCTCGTGAGCGCCCTCGCGGACCGCCGCTGCTGGGTCTTCGACCTCGACGGGACCCTCACGCACCCGGTGCACGACTTCGACGCGATCCGCGTCCGCCTCGGCATCCCCGCAGGCGAACTCATCCTCGAATGGCTCGCCGCGCAGCCGGCGCCGAAGGCGGCGCCGCTCTACGCGGAGCTCGCCCGCATCGAGGCGGAGCTCGTGGACCGGACCACGGCGCAGCCCGGCTGCGGGGAGCTCCTCGAGGCGCTCTGCGCCGACGACTGCCGCCTGGGGATCCTCACGCGCAATACCCGGGAGAACGCCCTGCGCACGCTCGCGCGCATCGGCGTGGCGCACTGCTTCGCCCCGGAGGACGTGCTCGGCCGCGACGAGGCGCCCGCGAAGCCCGACCCCGGCGGGATCCGCGCGCTCCTCGCGCGCTGGGGCGGGGCCCCGGAGGCGGCGGTGATGGTCGGCGACTTCCGCCTCGACCTCGAGGCCGGCCGCGCCGCGGGCACCGCCACGGCGCACTTCGACCCCGCCGGCCGCTTCCCCTGGCCGGAACTCGCCGACGTGCGGATCCGCGCGCTCCCGGAGCTCCTCGCCCATCGCTGAACCGGCGGTTGTCGCCCCGGCAGGCGTCCCCGAGAATGCGGCCGTCACCCTGCCCCCCGACCGGGAAGGCCCTCCATGAACGATGCGAACCCCGTCCGCGACGCCATGCCCACGGCCGAGGCCATCGCGCGCCGCGTGCTCGACGGCTTCCACGCCTGGCGCGAGACCTTCGACGCCTACACGCGCGGTGCCCGCGCCCGCTTCGAGGCCGCCGCCTGGGCGGAGGGCCAGCAGGCGTCGATCGAGCGTATCGAGAGCTACGGTCGCACGGTCACGGCCGTCGTGGAGGCGCTGCGGGCCGAGGGCGCGCCGGACCTCGCCCGCTGGCGCGAGGCGCGGGCCTGCTATCCGGAGCTGTGCCGGACCCTGCCGGACCGGGAGCTCGCCGAGACCTTCTTCAACTCCATCTACTGCCGGCTCTGGGACCACCGCGACATCGTCGAGCCGAACCTCTTCGTGCGCGCCGCGATTCCGGCGCGCCTGGACGCGGGCCCGGACCCGCTGCTCCGCAACTACCCCGTGAACGACGGCGACTGGGGCGCCTGCGTGGGCCGCGTCCTCGACGACTACGCCTTCGCGACGCCCTGGCAGCACCGGGACCGGGACGCGGCGCTCATGCTCCAGGCCATCGCCGAGGCCGCCCCGGAGGTGCTCGGAGGAAAGACCGCGGGCCGGCTGCAGCTCATGGAACCGGTCTTCTACCGGAACAAGGGCGCCTACCTCGTGGGCCGGCTCCTCGTGGGCGAGCGGGCCGTCCCGCTCACGGTGGCCGTGCTCCACGACGAGGCCGGGCACGTCTACGTGGACAACGTGCTGGTCACCGAGGACGCGCTCTCGATCCTCTTCAGCTTCACGCGCAGCTACTTCATGGTGGAGGCGCCGGAGCCGGCGCGCCTCGTGAACTACCTGAGCGAGCTGCTCCCGGGAAAGAAGCGCTTCGAGCTCTACAACGCCATCGGCTTCTACCGCCACGGCAAGACCGAGTTCTACCGCGACCTCCTCGCGCATCTCGACGACTCGGACGACGCCTTCGTGCTGGCCCCGGGCATCCGCGGCATGGTCATGGCCGTGTTCACGCTCCCGAGCTACCAGACGGTCTTCAAGATCATCAAGGACCGCTTCCCGCCGCAGAAGGAGACGACGCGGGAGCGGGTCATGCAGTCCTACACGCTCGTGAAGATGCACGACCGCGTGGGGCGCATGGCGGACACGCAGGAGTTCTCGAACCTCCTGCTGCCCCGGGATCGCTTCGACCCCTCGCTCCTCGAGGAGCTGCTCGAGGTGGCGGCGCGCAACGTGGAGATCCAGGGCGATCTCGTGCTGATCCGCCACTGCTACACGGAGCGCCTCATGACGCCGCTGAACCTCTTCCTGGAGGAAGCGAGCGAGGAGGAGATCCGCCAGGTGCTCGACGAGTACGGCAACGCCATCCGCCAGCTCGCCGCCGCGAACATCTTCCCCGGCGACATGCTGCTGAAGAACTTCGGGGTCACGCGGCACGGGCGCGTGGTCTTCTACGACTACGACGAGATCTGCTACCTGACGGACGTGAACTTCCGGCACATCCCCGAGCCGCGCACGCCGGAGGAGGAGATGGCCGCGGAGCCCTGGTACTCGGTCGGTCCGCACGACGTGTTCCCGGAGGAGTTCCCGCACTTCATGTTCGCGAACCCGCGCATCAAGCGCCTGTTCACGGAGATCCACGGGGAGATCTTCGATCCGGAGTTCTGGATCGGCCTGCAGCAGCGCATCCGCAAGGGACGCATCATGGACGTCTTCCCCTACCGCCGGCGCCAGCGCTTCGCGAGCCGCTTCGGCAGCCACGGCGAGCCGGAGACCGACGCCGCGGAGGCCCGATGACCCTCGTGCGCCTCTTCCTCGCGGCCGCCGCCGTCGCCTTCTGCGTGCTCCTCGGCCTGACCATCGCCGGCGAGGGCACCGCGGGCATGAGCGCAGTGACCGACAGCGCCTGGGGGCGCGTGACCCTCGCCGACTTCTATCTCGGCGTCGCCTGCTTCGTGACCGTGATCGGCGTCGTGGAGCGCAGCGTCCTGCCCACGCTCGGCTGGGGCCTGGCGCTCGCCCTGCTCGGCTACCCCGTGGGCGTGCTCTGGCTCCTGCTCCGGGGCCTGCCGCGGCTGCGGGGAGCCGCCGGCACGGAGCCCTGAGCCCGGTTCGTGCTCCCGGGCTCGGCCCGCTAGACTCCGGAGATCATCGGGCCCCTGGGGAGGGGAACCATGAGCTCCGTCACCGCCGATCCACCGGCGGCGGGGCCCGCGCGCGCCGCGAGCTCCGCCGGCGAGGCGCTCCCGCCGCGCACGGTGTGGCTCCACGGCACCATGGGCCTGCCGCTGGCCGTCATCGGCTATCCCCTCTCGATCTGGATTCCGGCGCACTACGCCGGCGCCCTCGGCCTGCCGCTGGCCACCGTGGGCACCATGCTCATGCTCGCGCGGCTCTCGGACGTGGTGACGGATCCGCTCCTCGGCGAGCTCTCGGACCGCACCCGGTCGCGCTTCGGCCGGCGCCGTCCGTTCCTGCTCCTCGGTACGCCGCTCATGATGCTCGGCGCCTGGCAGCTCTTCGTCCCGCCCGACGGCGCGGGGCTGCTCTACTTCCTGAGCTGGCTGACACTCTTCTTCCTCGGCTCCACGCTCATCCAGCTCCCCCACGCGGCCTGGGGCGCGGAGCTGTCCCCGGACTACCACCAGCGGGCGCGGGTGACCGCGGCGCGGGAGGTCTACGTGCTCGCGGGGCTCATGGTCGCGGCCGCCGTGCCCATGATCGTGGAGGTCATGGCGGACCGCGGGACGGGGCTCGCCGGCGTGCTCGAGCACGGCTGGCGCACGGTGCTCGCCTGGATCCCCGGCACCGGCGCGGCGCCGCCGGAGGAGACCGCCTCGATCCCCCGGGCGGCGCTCACGGGCCCGGTGCTCTCGGGGCTCGCGCTCACGGTGATCACGCTGCTGCCGGTGTGCGCGACCCTCGTCGCCTTCGGCGTGGCCGAACCGCGCTGGCGGCACAGCGCGCGCGTACCCCTGCGCGAGGGGCTGCGCCTCGTCTCCCGGAACGGGCCCATGAAGCGCGTCCTGCTCATCGCGCTCCTCGTCTACTTCGGGGAGGCCTTCCGCAACGCGGTCTCGCTCTTCTTCATCCGCGACATCATCGGCCTCGGCTCCATCGGCAGCGCCTACTTCCTCTACTTCGTGGCCGGCATCGCGGCGATCCCCTTCTGGCTGGGCCTCGGCCGGCGCATCGGCAAGCACCGCGCCTTCCTGTGCACGCTCGTGACCGTGGCCTCCGTCTCCGCGGCGAACTTCTTCCTCGGCTACGGGGACTACGAGGCCTTCTTCGCGCTCTTCGTGCTCAAGGGCTTCTGCTTCGGGGGCCTGCAGTTCCTGCCGGCGGCCATGCTCGCCGACGTGGTGGACGTGGACAGCATGCGCTCCGGCGGCCACCGGGCCGGGACCTACTTCGCCCTCCTCGGCATGACCGTGAAGCTCGCCATCGCCTTCGGCACCGGCGCCTCCCTGAATGCGGTGGGCCTGCTCGGCTTCGACGCGGCGGCCGGGGTCGCCGGGAGCACGGAGGCGGGCGTGCTGGCGCTGCGCATCGTCTACACCATGGGGCCCGTGCTCTTCTTCGGCTCGGCGCTCTGGCTCATCTGGTCCTATCCGCTCACGCCGGAGCGTCACGCACGCCTGCGCGAGCGCATGGCCCGGCGCGCGGCGCGCTTGCGCCCGGCCACGGCGCCGGCGGAGACCGGCGCGTGAGTGCCCTGCCCCGCCTGATCGTCCTGCGCCACGCGAAGTCCTCCTGGAAGGACGAGTTCCTCGACGACTTCGACCGGCCGCTCTCGGGCCGCGGCGTGCGCGACGGCAAGCGCTTCGGCGCGCAGCTCGGAGAGCGCCTGCCGGTGCCGGACCGGGTGCTCTGCTCGACGGCCCGGCGGACCCGCGACACGCTCGCCTTCCTCGTCCCGGACCTCGTCGATCCGCGGCGCGTGGTCTTCGAGGACGAGCTCTACCTGGCAACCGCGGAGGCCCTCCTGGAGCGCGTCCGCCGGCACGCCGGCGACGGCGAGGCCGACCGGGTCGAGACGCTGCTCCTGATCGGCCACAACCCCGGGCTCACGGAGCTCGTGAACCTGCTCGTGGACCGGGACACGGACCGCCTCGAGAACCTGCCCACCTTCGGGGTCGTGGTCCTCGAGGCACCGGAGGGGCTCGCGACGCTCGGACCCGGAACCGCCCGGCGCGCGCTGCTGCTGACGCCGAAGGCGGACACCCCCCGAGACTGACCGGTACACTGGCTCGTCCATCCGCTCCCTCCCGGAGGTCCCGTGCGTCCGTTCCGCTTCCGGTTCCTGCTACCGCTGCTCCTGGCCGCCGCCGTGTGCGCCTGCGCACGGCCGCCGTCCCCGGCGGAGCAGGCCCAGGCCTTCTGGAACGCGGTGGCCGCCGGCGATCTCGAAGGCGCCGCCGCCCTGGGTGCCGCGCCCGCCGGGGCCGAGGGCGAGCGGCGGCTCCGCGAACGGCTCGCGGAGTTTCCGGTGGCGGAAGCCCGGGTCGAGGCCCTGGAGGTGCCGCCGGAGGCGTCCCTCGCCCTGCTGCCGACGACGATCGTCCGCGCCGGCGAGGACACGGGCCGCTGGGAATTCGAGACCGTCACGGTCCTGGAGCGGAAGGACGAGACCTGGCGCGTGGCCGTCGAGGACACCCTCGACCGGGGCCGCGAAGCGGCCCTCGAGGCCACCGGTGAGCGCGTCCGGGACGCGGCCCGGCGCCTGAGCGAGGCCGCCGGCGAGAGCGCGGAGGAGCTCGCCCGCAGCGCCGAGTCCCTCGCCCGTGCCCTCTCGGAGCAGCTCCGGGACGAGGTCGCGCCGCGCATCGCCGAAGAGACCCGGGAGCGTTCCGAGGCGCTCGCCGACGACATGGCCGACGCCCTGGGCCGCGCCGGGGAGGAACTCACGCGGGCCCTCGAGCGCCTGGAGCAGGCGCTCCGCGAGCGCGGCGAGGAGGGCGCCCCGGAGGGCGGGGAACCGCCCCCGCCCTGAGCCGGGGCCGGAGCGCCGGGGCATTTGCCCGACCCCCGGCCTTCGTGTTGAATGACGCCGGGGGCTCGGCCCGGGGGGCGGCCGACACCCCGCCGCTCCGATGCCTCACCATCTGCCTGCTGGAGTCCGTTCGATGTCCTTCCTGTCCTTCCTCGTGCTGCTCGGCATCGCCTACATGCTGTGGCGGATCATGGATCAGCTGCCGGACGTCGTGTTCCGCCTGAGCGAGATCCAGCGCGACATCGCGGAGCTCCGGCGCCACGCCCAGGAGCAACCGTCGACGACCGCGCCGTCGGAGTCCGGCGAGGCCTGACGCGCCGGCGCCGGGGATCGCCGCCGTGACGGCCCCGCCCCTAGGGCCGCCGGCCGCGGCGACGGCGAGGCCTGTGGCCGCGGATCCCGCCTCCCTCCCGGACGGCCTGCCCGGGCCGGACTGGCGGGTCTGGCTGGGCCTCGGCCTGACCACGGTCTGGCTCGCGCTCGGCGCCTGGTACGTGACCGCGCATCTCGGCTGGAGCGCCTTCCTGGACCAGCCGGCGGACGTCCTCGGCAGCTTTCTCGAGGGGGCCTTCGCCCCGCTCGCCTTCCTCTGGCTCGTGATCGGCTACTTCCTCCAGCAGAAGGAGCTGACCCAGAACACGGCCGCGCTCCGCGGCCAGCTCCGGGAGGTGCAGCGCACCGCCGAGCAGGCCGTGATCCAGTCGCAGAAGATCGCCGCGAGCGAGTTCCACGCCCGCCAGGGCACCTTCCTGCAGCTCGCGGAGCGGGTGCACGCGCAGATGGGCTCCATCGCCGGCCTGCTCTTCATTTCCTCCCAGGGGGCCGGGGGCGGCGGCGCCGTGGACGGCGAGGAGCTCTCGCGGCTCTGGTCGGAGCAGAAGCGCGGGGATCCGGAGGTCTTCGCCCGCCGGCTCCTCGAGCTCGCGATCGCCATGGACGATCCGGACGAGGCGCACGCGCTCTTCTACGGCACGGAGGTGCGCGCGCGGCACAGCAACCACCTGATCCACGTCTTCGAACGGCTCCTCGCCCGCGCCGGGGAGGCGGACGGCGAGGACGGCATGATCGCCGAGGCCATGCGCCACGGCGCCCACGGGTTCCTCTACCGCGTCCTGCTCCGGGAACGGGCCCGGGCGCGGCCCGAGTTCGCCGACGGAGAGCGCACGGGCCGGGACGTGCGCCTGTGACGGAGGCGGAGACCGACCCGCTCGCGGCGCTGCGCCGGGACCGGGCCGCGGCGCGGGACGCGGGCGACGCGAACGCCCCCCTGTGCTGGCTCGCCACCGCGGATGCCGACGGGCGCCCGTCCGTCCGCACGATCGTGCTCCGGGACCTCGCGGACGACTTCGCCGTCTTCACCGGCGCGACCTCGCCGAAGGCCCGGGACCTCGCCCGCCGGCCCGCCTGCGAACTCGTGACCTGGTTCCCCTCGCTGCAGCGTCAGTGGCGCCTCGAGGCCCGCGCGGAGCCCCTCGCCCGGGACCGGCTCGAAGCCCACTGGGTGCGCCGCCCCCGGGCCGGGAAGCTCCTCGACCACCTCCACGCCGCCGGCCGGCCCCAGAGCGGTCCGGCCCCCGACGAGGCGACCCTCGCGGCCGAACTCGCCGCCCTCGATGCGCGCCTCGGCGACGACCCACCCATGCCGGAGAGCGCGGCCGCATTCCTCCTGCACGTGCACGCCGTGGAGCGCCTGCAGCTCACGGGAGAGGAGGCGCTGCACCGGCGCGGGCGCTGGACGCGGGATCCGAAGGTCGCGGAGGCCCCCTGGCGCTTCGAGGTCCGCGTGCCCTGAGCCGGGCGCGCCGCGCCCCGAAGGCATCGTCAGGGAACCGGCGTCGCGACGCCCGCGACGCCGCGCGGCGCCGGACGGATCCCCACGAGCCGGCGGAAGCAGGTCTCCACCGCCACGTCCACGAAGGCACGCACGAAGGCCGTCTCCGCCAGCTCGCTCCGCACGGCCGCGTGGAGCACGGGCCAGAGACCGTCCGCTCCCAGCGACAGGGTGCGCACCACTCCGCGCTCCACGTATTCCGTGAGCGCCCAGTTCGGCAGGCAGCTCACGCCGCGGCCGCTCGCCACCAGCTGCACGATCATGGGCGTCAGCTCCGCCGTGCGCAGCTGCCGGGGCTGGACGCCGGCGGGGTCGAGAAAGCGCGTGAACACGTCGAGCCGGTCCCGGTCCACCGGGTAGGTGATGAGCACGTCGTCCGTGAGGTCCTCGGGCTCGACGCGCCGGCGCTGCGCGAGCGCGTGGTCCGGCCCGACGGCGAGCACCGCCTCGTAGCGGAACAGGGGCAGGTAGACCACCTCCGGCAGGTCCACGGGATCGGAGGTGATCACGAGATCGAGATCGCCGCGCACGAGTGCCGGCAGGGGCTCGAAGCCGAAGGCGCTCGAGAGATCGAGTTCCACGTCGGGCCAGGCGTCCCGGAACGCCTCGATCGCCGGCAGCAGCCAGTCGAAGCAGCTGTGGCACTCGATGGCCATGAACAGGCGTCCGGTCTCGCCGCCCGCGAGGCGGAGCAGATCCTGCTCGGCGGCGCGGAACTCCGGAAGCACCCGATCCGCGAGGTCGAGGAGGCGGCGTCCGGCGCCCGTGAAGCGCACGGGTCGCGTCTTGCGCACGAAGAGCGGCACGCCGATGCGGTCCTCGAGGTCCTTCATCTGATGGGAGAGCGCGGACTGGGTGAGATTCACGCGCTCCGCCGCCTCCACGAGGCTGCCGGTGTCCCGGAGCGCGGCGAGGGTCCGCAGGTGACGGAGCTCGAGCAGGGCCATGATGAATCCTCTTCAGCGAGGCTTTCCGGATCTTGCATCGATTTCCCACGACCGCGCCACCCGGCCGCTGCGGAATTCCACGACGATCAAGGACTTGGCCGATACCCCGGTTGGCATCGGGGAAGCGGGGCCACTAGAATCCGCCCTTCGTCGGCCACCCGCCCCAGGAGTGGTCCCGCGGGCGAGGAGACGAGGGCATGGATCGGGCCGGTGCGGACGCGCGGACGCAGGAGACCAGCGCGTCGCCCGGATTCCGGCCCCCGCACGCGATGCGTCCCGCAAGCAGCCTGCGCATCGCCCTGCTCGGCTACCGGAGCAACCCCTACAGCGGCGGCCAGGGCATCTACATCGCGGCCCTCGCCCGGGCCCTGACGGACGCCGGGCACCGGGTGGACGTGATCTCCGGCCCGCCCTATCCGGAGCTCGACGACGACCTGCCCCTGGTCCGCATCCCGAGCCTCGATCTCTACGCCGCCCCGAACCACGTGACCGCCCTGCGCCCGCGACACTTCCGCTCGGCGACGGATCTCTACGAGTACTTCGACATGCTCACGGGGGGCTTCCCGGAGCCCTACACCTTCGGGCGCCGCCTGACGAAGTGGATGCTCGAGCGCGCGGCCGCCGAAGGGCGCCGCTACGACCTCGTGCACGACAACCAGAGCCTCTGCCCGGGGCTCCTGCGCCTCGGGCGCCTCGGCCTGCCGGTGGTCGCGACGATCCACCATCCGATCCAGCGCGACCGCGACATCGCCCTCGCCCATGCGTCGAACTGGCGCGCGCGGCTGCTGATCCGCCGCTGGCACCGCTTCGTGGCCATGCAGGAGCGGGTAGTGCGCCGGCTGCCGCACCTCGTGACCGTCTCCGAGGCGTCGCGGACGGACATCGCCGACGCCTTCTCGGTCCCCGCCGAGCGCATCGAGGTGATCCACAACGGCATCGACGTGGACACCTGGCAGCCCCTGGCGGACGTGCCGCGCCGGGACGACCTGCTCGTGACCGTGGCGAGCGCGGACCAGCCCCTGAAGGGCCTGCGCTACCTCCTCGAGGCCTTCGCGCGCCTGGTCCCGCAACGCCCGGCGCTGCGTCTCGTGGTCGTCGGCCGCCTGCGCGAGGACGGCGAGACGAAGCCCCTGCTCGCGCGCCTCGGCATCGGCGACCGCGTCGAGTTCCGCCACGGGCTCTCCCGGGAGGCCCTCGTGCGGCTCTACGCGGAGGCGACGCTCGCCGTCGTCCCCTCCCTCTACGAGGGCTTCGGCCTGCCCGCGGCCGAAGCCATGGCCTGCGGCGTACCGGTGATCTCGAGCCGCGGCGGCGCCCTGCCCGAAGTGGTCGGCGACGCGGGGCTGCTCGTGCCGCCGGGGGACGCGCCGGCCATCGCCGACGCGGTCACCGCGCTCCTCGACGATCCCGGTCGCCGCGCCGGCCTCGGCGCCCGCGGGCGCCGGCGCGTCGTCGAGCAGTTCAGCTGGTCCGTGGCCGCGCGCCGGCTCGGCGACTACTACGGCCGCGTGCTCGCGGACCGCGCGCGGAGCACCGGTCCGTGAGCCTCGAGACCATCGACTTCGACCGGCTCGGCCTGGCTCCGGGCACCCGGCTGCTCGACGTCGGCTGCGGCGAGGGTCGGCACACGCTCTCGGCCTGGCTGCGGGCGCCGGTGCACGCCGTGGGCCTCGACCTCTCGGCGCGAGACCTCGCGACCGCGCGCGGTCGTCAGGCGGAGTTCGAGGGCCGGGCCCCGGCAGGCGCCCGCGCGAGCTTCCTGCGCGGCAGCGCGCTCGCCCTGCCCTTCCCCGACGCGAGCTTCGACGTCGTGATCTGCTCCGAGGTGCTGGAGCACATCCACGACTTCCGCGGCGTGCTGGCGGAGCTCGACCGGGTGCTCGTTCCCGGCGGACGCCTCGCCGTGAGCGTGCCCCGGGCCTGGCCGGAGCGCCTCTGCTGGCTGCTCTCGGACGCCTACCACGAGGCCGAGGGCGGCCACATCCGCATCTTCGACGCCCGCGCGCTGCAGCGCGAGATCGAGGCCCTGGGGCTGCGCGCCACGGGCCGGCACGGCGCGCACGCGCTGCACGTCCCCTACTGGTGGCTGCGCTGCGCCGCCGGCGACGACGCCGCGGCCGACGCCTCGCCCCTCGTGCGCGCCTGGCACCGGCTCCTCGTGTGGGACCTCATGCAGGCGCCGCGGCTCACGCGGACCCTCGAGAAGCTGTTGAACCCCGTGCTCGGCAAGAGCGTGGCGCTGTACTTCGAGAAACCGGCGCAGCGCGCGACGCGACCGGCGGCGACGGCGGCGCTGCCGACGCCCGACCGCGCCGCCGCCTGACCCGCGAGGAGAGCCCGTGACGCCCCTGATCGTGACCCGCGGCCTGTTCCCGGTGGACTACCTCCGGCCCACGGTGGACTACATCGCCTCGCACCAGCACGCCGACGGCTCCGTGGCCTGGTTCGACGGCGGCCACGTGGACCCCTGGGACCACGTGGAGGCGGCCATGGGCCTGACCATCGGCGGACGCCACGAGGAGGCGGAGGCCGCCTACGCCTGGCTCCGGAAGATGCAGCGCCCCGACGGCAGCTGGTACGCCTCCTACCGCGACGGCGAGGTGGACGACGACACCCGGGCGGAGACGAACTTCGTCGCCTACGTGGCCACCGGCGTGTGGCACCACTACCTCGTGACGCGGAACCGGCGCTTCCTCGAGGAATACTGGCCCGTGGTGCGCCGCGCCATGGACTTCGTGCTCTCCCTGCAGTCCCCCCACGGGGAGATCCACTGGGCCCTCGATTCGCGCACGGGCGTCTCCGAGGACGCCCTCGTGACCGGCTGTGCGTCCATCTACAAGAGCCTCGAGTGCACGATCCGCGCGGCCGTGGAGCTCGGCGAGGACCCGACGCACTGGATCGTCGCCCGCGCCCGTCTGGGCGGCGCCCTGCGGCACAAGCCCGAGCGCTTCGACCGCACCTGGGAGAGCAAGGCGCGCTTCTCCATGGACTGGTTCTATCCCGTGCTCACGGGCGTGTACCGGGACGCGGACGCCCGCGCGCGCCTCACGGGGCGCTGGGGCGAGTTCGTGGAACCGGGGCGGGGCTGCCGCTGCGTGGCGGACGAGCCCTGGGCGACGGTGGCCGAGTCCTGCGAGCTGACGCTCGCGCTCCTCGCCGCGGGAGAGGACAAGAAGGCGGCCAAGGTCTTCAGCTGGCTCCACGACTACCGGCACGCGGACGGGTCCTACTGGACCGGCTACCAGTTCGCCCTGGACCTGCTCTGGCCGGAGGAGCGGCCCACCTGGACCGCGGCGGCGATCCTCCTCGCCGCCGACGCCCTCGCCGGCGCGACGCCGGCGGCCCGCCTGTTCACGCGCGTGGAGCTACCCGAGCCGACGCAGCAGGCCGAGCGTCTTCACCATCGCGAGTTCCTCGAACAGTCCTGAGGCCTTCGCGAGCTCCCAGATCTCGAAGGGGGGCCGGCCGCCGTCGGCCGGGTCCGGGAAGATGTCGTGGATGGCGAGGATGCCGCCGGTCATGAGCCGCGGCGCCCAGCAGCGCCAGTCCGTGAGCGCCGCCTCCATGCTGTGCCCGCCGTCGACGAACACGAGCCCGAGCGGCGTCGACCAGGCCCGCGCGGCGA
>JAZBPF010000111.1:0-5426 GCA_036351515.1 Pseudomonadales bacterium
CGCCCGGAGCGCGTCGTCTCGCAGGTGATCTCCCTCGGCGCGCGGTGGGACACCTTCGAGCTCGTCGCCGAGGAGTTCCGCTTCACGACCACGGACGCCGGCGGCGACGGCACGAACCCGAACCGGCCGCTCGACATCGTGACCGACACGGCGAACGTCAACCTCCGGGACAGCTACAACGCGAACTACCCGGATCCCGAAGACCTGCGTCAGACCATCGGATCCGTCGATGCGGGTACCGACACCATCACGCTCAATGGTCACGGCCTGCAGGACGACGCCCGGGTCGTCTTCTTCGGCGCCGACCTGCCCGCGCCACTGGTCGAGGGCACCACCTACTTCGTCATCAACGCCACGGCGAACACGTTCCAGGTCTCGGCCACCCAGGGCGGCGCCGCGATCGATCTCACCGATGCCGGCAGCGGCACGCAGGAGGTCCGTCTCGTCGTCGACGTGCCGGTGGTCATCGATCCGAACGTCCAGGTGTTCTCGACCGATCCGTTCGTCCCTGCGCTCACGGTCGGCAACTGGCCCGCGGGCGTGAACATCACGCTCACGGTGCGAACGGGCGCCTACGTGGTGGGTGCCGGCGGGGCTGGCGGCGACGTCACCAACGACAACGGCGGGACCGGCCAGAGCGGTGGCACGGGCCTCTTCACGCGGTACGCGATCACCGTCGAGAACGAGGGGACGATCGCGGGGGGCGGTGGTGGGGGCGGTGCGGGCGGCACCGGCTCGACCGAGGGCGTCACGCAGATCGCCTACGGCGGCGCCGGCGGCGGTGGGGCAGGGCGGATCAATGGCGTCGGCGGTTCGTCCCCAGGCCCCGCGCAGACGCAGACCACGGACGGGACGCTGACTCTCGGCGGAGACGGGGGTACTGGCGAGGGTCAGCCCTCCGCCGCCACTCGAGGCGGAAACGGCGGCGATGGCGGGGATCTCGGCCAGGCCGGCGGCAACGGCACGATCAGCGCCGCCAGCGGCATCGATCCCCTGACAGGCCTGCCCGGAGCCGGCGGCGCGGCCGGCGAAGCCATCGACGGCGACTCGTTAGTCACGCTCTCCGGCTCGGGCTCGGTGCTCGGGCCCCAGGTGAACTGAGGACCAGGCCATGCCGAAGATCAGCACCTACACCGACGGCGGCGCGCTGCAGCCCGACGATGCCCTGATCGTGGTTCGCTCGGGCGGGAACGTCCGGGCCTTCGCACGGCTCTACGACGTCGCCTTCTACTTCCCCGGGGTGCCCGGGAACGACGCGCTGCTGTCGAGGATCGTCCTTCCTCGGGCCTGCTACCTGCCCAGCGCGGCGCCGAGCTCGCGGGCCGATGCGGCGGCCGCCGCCACGGCTGCGTCCACGCTCACCATCCGACGGAACGGGACGGCCGTGGGCTCCATCGCCTGGGCGGCCGCCGGGACCGTCGGATCTTTCACCGTTGCGGCGGATCGAGTCTTTGCGGCGGGAGACGTACTGGACGTCGTGGCGCCCGCATCCGCGGACGCGACTCTCGCGGACATCTCGATCACGCTGGCGCTGCTACTCGGCGCGCCGTGACCTGCCGGCTCTGGAGAAAGCTCATGGGGCTCGTCTACGTCTCGCCCGGTGGCCTCGCCGCCGTGGGCCCGGGGCCGGGACCCGGCCCGAACCCTCCGTTCGATCGGACCATCACCGTCGCCGCCTCGTCGGACAACTACGGTGTCGACCGTGTGCCGGGATTCCCGTCCTTCGGCTACGGGGCGATCAGCAACGCGAACTTCGGTCCCTACGTGATCAACGTGGTCCGCTACCGCAGCTTCGGCGGCACCACCTTCAACTTCAATCTGCGACTGACGACGCCCGGCCTGACGCCAGCGCCTTCCGACGCATTCTCCGCCGTCAGCGTCGAGTGGAGCGGCGGCTTCGAGGTCTACCAGCGCGCTGACTCAGACGATCCGCTCGGCTCGACGGGGGGCATCGCGCGCTCCTGGCTATGGACGTTCCCCTCAGAGGCTCTGGTCCGCTGGCTCGCCCCGGACGCAGGTCAGGTGTACCAATTCGGCATCGCCTGACCTTCCGGCGCCGATCTCGCACCCGTCTTCGCAGAGATCTCCTACAGACGCAGCTGTGCCTCAGTCGGATCCTGCATCAGCCGTCGCGGTTTCCCGGCGGTAACCTCCCCGGAATCGCCTACGGCGCGCGCCGACTTCGGTCGGCGCCCTTTCCGCGCCTACGTAGTCGAGCCACTTCGCCGCCAGTGGTCTCCACACCACGAAGCGGAACGGCGAGCGCGCGCGTCAGCTCGCAGCCGTGCTCGCATCAGCAGCTTCGCAGACACCGACCTCGTGAAACGAAAGGCCGACGAACCCGTGCTCTGCGCAGAACTCAGGAAACCCGCGCTCCCCATCGCTTGTGCAGTACACCTCAACGCTACGCACGGAATCCCGGAAGAGCATGTCGGCGCTCAGCACTCCGTCGATCCACCCGTAGATCCTTCGGTTCGGATTCCCGGCTATCCGGGAACGCTCGTGGTCGAGTGCGTCGATCTTGTTGAGCGTGTTGAAGAGGTGGACGTGAGGACTGCCGCGCTTCCGGATGTTGATCTCGAGGAACTCACCGAAACGTCCGTATCGTTCACCAAAGGCTGGCAGAGCTGAGTCCGACACACCGAAGACGCTGCTAGGAATCACTCCCACGAAATCACCGAAGTCGCGGACGCCTCTGTCGGCGAACACGTTCCACGTCCCCTTCGGCCAGATCTCGACCATGGAGTGGCCCCAGAAGGGGGCCACCCCTTTGGTTGCCATCCCGGCTTGGAGTCGGTGCAGGAAGGCCTGGCTTGGCTGAAGGTACTTGTACCCGGAGTCAGAACGTATCTCGAAGACCTTCAATCGATCTTCATTCACGGTGGCGGTAGCACATCAACTGCTCTCCAAAGGCAGCAGGAAAGTCTTGAGCATGTCGCAAAGCGGTACCAAGCGTCTTGCTACGAACTCCCCGTCGTGCGCGTCTATGCGGAGACACACGTGCCCAGTTCCCGAAAACTCAGGCCGTGGAGTCCGTGCTCGGCGCAGAACTCCGGCAAGCCGTTAACGCCGTCGCTTGCACAGAACACCTGCACGCCGCGCTTCTCGTCTCGGAACAACCAGCCGGCTTCGAGGACGTTGTTCGCCCAGACGTAGTGTCGCTGACGAGTGTGGCCAGTGAGGATGGAACGCTCGTGATCCAGCGCGGGCACCTTCTGAAGCGTGTTGAATAGGTGAGCGCTTGGCGCCTCTCGAGAAGCGATCTCGATTGGCAGCGCCTCTCCGAACATCCCGAAGGCGTCAAGAAACTGCTCGAGCACGGAATCGCGGATGCCGAAGAGGCTGTCTGGAATCACTCCGATGAGGTCACCAAGGCGCGTCGCACCCTTATCACCGTGCACCTTCCAATGCCCCGCTGGCCACACATCCTTCATCGGATCGCCCCAGTAGGGAACCTTTCCTTGTTGCTTCATGCTGTGACGAATCGCTCTGGCCGTTTCTCGATCTGGCTCCAAGTAGCGAAATCCGAAGTCAGGACCAACATCGTAGATTCTGAGCTCCACGTGATTTGCAACGCCTCCTGTGGCGGATCAGAAAAAGACTTCCCAGAAATCACCTCGGAGCAGCGCGTCGCGGTATGAAATCAGTACCTCTTCAACGGCTTCAACGTCGCACTCCGCTCCGTTCCCACGTGCTTCCTGGAGGCGACGCGTCAGCTCTCGGCGGTAGGCGCCGCCGGTCAAGCCGCTCTGCTGATGCGACAGAGCCTCCGAGTTGGCGTGATCCACCACAACATTGTAGCGGGGCAAGCAGACACCGTTGATCGCATCGTCGATGCCGATTCCGCAATCCTCTAGGATTTCTTGGGCGTCTATCATTCGGTCGCCCTTCTCGACAAGATGATGGGCGTCGGACCATTTCCGATACTCTTCCTCGCATCCGCACTTCGCATCCTTGAGGTTCTCTCGGAGGATTTTCGAGTCACCCCGGCTGGCTCGATTCACGAAGTACGGGTCCCTTGATCTGCACTCGCTGTCGAGCTGCCACACGTCCGTTGTTGGGGCGTCAGTGAGATCGATGAGCGGTTTTCTGAAATAGCCGCCGAGCATCGCAGAGATCTCGTCAAACAGATCGCCGATCGTGCCGACGTCTGTTGGCATGTCGGCGGTGCTGACCGTAGCAATCCCCCACGATGCCAGAACCCCTCCAACCACCGCTGACCCAGCGACTACAACCGGTAGTGCCGCAGGACCAAACCCGAGCGCGGCCGTGCCACTCGCAATGCAAGAACTGCAGTTGACACCACCGCCGTTGATGAGTGGCCCGAGACTTGACCTGATCCCCGCCATTTCTGGCGCGAACTTGTCAGCGCCGGTGGTACACGTCGTGTCGACGAAGATGTTGTCGACGGCACACAGACCGCCTAGTCCACCCAGTGACTCCATCGACAAGAAGCCGTCCGTAACGCTGCACCCGATCTGGAAGAGGGGAACCTCCACGGTCGTGCACGAGACCGTGTTCCAGATCTGGTTGAAGGCCGTCGCTTCGGTCAGCGCGAATAGCGCCTCCTCGAAGATCCTCAGGAAGTCCTCATCAATCGGAAGTGCCACCACCGGATAGGTACCGTTGTCTTTCTTGGTTACTACGAAGACATCTTCGACGCCGGCGGTTGAGACTTCTATGCCGCTCAGGATGAAGTCGAGATATCCGTCGAAATTGAGGTCCGCGCCGCTGAGGAGGCCGTCGATCTGCGACCAGATGCGAGCTTGAGCGACTTGGGAGCTCGACGGGTTTGCGACGACCGTGAACGAGCCTCCGAATCCTTGAATCAGTAGGAAGTCGGAAACGAGTACGGATTCCGAGCTGTGCGAGGTGATGAAGTAGTCCGCGCGGCCGTCGTTGTTGATGTCACCGGTCAGTGCCACGTATCCGCGAGGGGAGATGGTATCCGCTGTCGGGGGGCCTACTGCGACCGTTCTCAGAGAGCTGAACCCGCTACACCCACCGTAGTTGCACGCTTTCGCGCGGTAGGTATACGTGCCAGGGCTTTGCCCGGTGTAGGGCACACTGGTCTGGTAGCCGCTCAGCGGAACTGAGCTCCAGCCGGAGCTGTCGTGGTTTACCTCGAGTTCGTAGTACCGGATAGAGCCGCTTCCAGAAAGGCTGACTGTGTAGTCCCCAGAAACGGTTGCGGTAGTCGAGAGAGAAATGTGCGCGCTGGTGGGCGGCGGTGAGTCTCCTCTGCTTCGCGCCAGACCGTCGGTTGCGATGGAAGCGAGGAGGAGGAGGGCTGCGGTGCGGAGGATTCCTATGGTGCGCATTCGATCGCTCCTTGATCGACGATGGCACTAGAACGTAGCGTCCGTTCTCACGGCTCTCAATACTGGCAAAGTGCCGCATTGGGATGTCGAGAGGGAATCTATTGA
>JAZBPF010000112.1:0-23496 GCA_036351515.1 Pseudomonadales bacterium
CTCCTCCACCTGCGCGTCGATGGAGGCGCCGTAGCGGCCCTGGGAGACGTACTGCCGCTCGAGTTCGAGCTCCACGCGCTCGAGGGTGGCCCGGCGGAAGATCTCGCCCTCGGCGAGCCCCGAGTCCGCGAGCCCCGAGAGGAGCGCCTCGCTCTCGATGGACTTGTTGCCGTCGAGCTCGATGGAGTCGATGGCGGGGCGCTCGGCCAGGCTCACCACGAGCACGGACCCGTCCCGGCCGATGGCGATGTCGCTGAAGAAGCCGGAGGCGAAGAGCGAGCGGATGATCTCCCGCCCCGTGTACTCGTCGAGGCGGTCGCCGACGTTCACGGGCAGGAGGCCGAAGACCGTGCCGGGGGAGACCCGCTGCAGCCCCTGCACGCGGATGTCGGAGATCACGAAGGGCGCCGAGGGCGCGGCGAGGTCCGCCGGGGCGACCTCGGCCCGTCCCGGCGCGGGCGCGAGGGCGAGGAGCAGGCACAGCAGCGGAGAGAGGAGGCCGCGGACCACGGCGGAGCCGGGCGCGGCAGCGCCGGAGGAAGTCGCGCCCATGAAGCGTCTCAGAGCCTGGTCAGGTCGTTGTAGAACGCGAGGAGCATCAGGCTCGCCACGATGAAGATCCCGATCTGCACGCCCAGCACCTGGACGCGTTCGGGCACCGGTGAACCCTTCAGGAGCTCGACCAGGTAGAACAGGACGTGACCACCGTCCAGGACCGGGATCGGCAACAGGTTGAGGACGCCGAGACTGACGCTCAGGAGCGCCAGGAAGCTCAGGAAGGCCTCCAGCCCCGACTCCGCCGAATCGCCGGCGACCTTAGCAATGGTGATGGGGCCGCTCAAGTTCCGCGTGGAGACGAGCCCCTCGACCATCTTCTTGAGGATGCCGAGGGTCATGGCGGTCTTGTCCCAGGTCTCCTCGAGGGCCCGGGGCACCGCGTCGAGGGGACCGAGCCGGGCCGTGCGGTAGAGGGGCCCGGTGCCCACGAAGCCGATGGTCTCGCCGTCCACGGTGCGCGCCTCGGGCGTCAGCCGGAGCACGCGCTCGTCCTCGCCCCGGGCGATGCGGACCTCGAGGGCCCGATCCGGGGCCGCCTGTACCCGCGCCACCCAGTCCCGCCAGCCCTCCACGGGCTCACCGTCGACAGCCAGGACGCGATCGCCGGCGCGCAGGCCCGCCGCCTGCGCCGCGCTGTCCTCCACCACCTCGCCGAGCACCGCCGGGAAGGCCGGGGACAGGCCCAGATCGCCGAGGAGGTCCGGCTCGTCGGCGCCGGCGAGCCAGCGCTCGATCACGAGCTCGTGGCGGTCGACGCGCTCCGTGCCCGGCACCCGCGTCGAGAGCGTGATCGTGCCCGTCTCGCCGAGGCGCTCCACGAGGGCACCGTTCACGGCCTGCCAGGTGCGCGTCTCCTCGCCGTCCACGGCGACGATCTCCACGTGGGCGGGCAGCCCGGCGCGCCCCGCCGGCGTCTGGGGATCGACGGCGCCGATGACCGGCGCGAAGCCGGAGACGCCGGTGACGAACACGAGCCAGTAGACGACCACGGCGAGCAGGAAGTTCGCCACGGGACCGCCGAGGGAGATGGCGATGCGCTGGCCCGGCGGCTTCGCCGTGAAGGCCTCGTGGCGCAGGGCCTCGGGCACCTCGCCCTCGCGCTCGTCGAGCATCTTCACGTAGCCGCCGATGGGCAGGGCCGCGATCATGTACTCGGTGCCGCTGCGGGCCCGCCGGCTCCAGAGGGCGGGCCCCATGCCCACGGAGAAGCGCAGCACGCGCACGCCGTAGTAGCGGGCCACGAGGAAGTGCCCGAGCTCGTGCACGGTCACCAGGATGCCGAGGGTGACGACGAGAGCGAGGATCGTCTGCAGGAGGTCCATGGGCGAGTGTCCGCTGTCCGCGACGTCGACTCCGCGGCGGAGCCGGAGGAATCGGGGGTCAGACCGCGTGGCGCGGCAGGAGTTGCACGGCGAGCGCGCGCGCCTCGGCGTCCACCGCGAGGACCTCCTCGAGGCGATCCACGCGTCCGCCGAGACCGGCGTCGAGCACGGCCTCGATGATAGCAGGGATGGCCGTGAACCCGATCCGCCCCTCGAGGAAGGCCTCGACGGCCACCTCGTTCGCCGCGTTGAGCTGCGCCGGCGCGACGCCGCCGGCGCGGGCCGCCGCCGCCGCGAGGCGCAGGGCCGGGAAGCGGGCCGGGTCCGGCGCCTCGAAGTGCAGGGCCGCCCGGGCCACCACGTCCAGGGGTTCCACGCCCGCCTCCACGCGCTCGGGCCAGGCGAGCCCCTGGGCGATGGGGGTGCGCATGTCCGGCTGACCGAGCTGCGCGAGCACGGAACCGTCCGCGTACTCCACCATGGAGTGGATCACGGACTCCGGATGGACCACGATCTCGACCCGCTCCGGCGGCACGGCGAAGAGCAGGCAGGCCTCGATGAGCTCGAGCCCCTTGTTCATCATGGTCGCCGAGTCCACGGAGATCTTCCGGCCCATGGACCAGTTGGGATGGGCGCAGGCCTCGTCCGGGGTCACCGCCGCGAGCGTGTCCAGCGCCCGGGTCCGGAAGGGCCCGCCGGAGGCCGTGAGGAGCAGCCGGCGCACGCCCGGGGCCGTCTCCCCGGCCCGGTAGCCGGGCGGCATGCACTGGAAGAGCGCGTTGTGCTCGCTGTCGATGGGCAGCAGCTCGGCGCCGGCGTCGGCGACCGCGTCCATGAACACGCGCCCGGCCATGACCAGCGATTCCTTGTTGGCGAGCAGCACCCGCTTGCCCGCCTGCGCGGCCGCGAGCGTCGGCGCGAGGCCGGCGGCGCCGACGATCGCCGCCATGACCTGGTCGACCTCCGGCGCGGCGGCGATCGTGACCAGGGCCTCGGCCCCACCGAGCACCTCGACCTCCGGCGCCGCCTCCGCGAGCCGTGCCCGCAGCGCCTCCGCCGCGCCCGGCTCGACCATCACCGCGTAGCGGGGTCGGTGCCGGACGCAGAGCCCGGCCATGGCGTCGGTGCTCGCCCGTGCCGAGAGGGCCCAGGGCCGGTACCGGTCCGGATGCCGGGCGAGGACGTCGAGGGTGCTGGTGCCGATGGAACCCGTGGCCCCGAGCACCGTGACGTTGGCCGGCCTTCCGCTCACGCCGACGCGCTCCCGAGCCAGCCCCCGGGGACCAGGTCGAAGGCCGCCACGAGAGCCGCGGCGACAGGCGCCGCGGCGAGCACCGCGTCGATGCGGTCCAGCACGCCGCCGTGCCCCGGCAGGAGGGTCCCCGAGTCCTTCACGCCGGCGACGCGCTTCACGAGACTCTCCAGCAGGTCGCCGACCACGGAGGCGGCGATCACGAGCAGGCTCGCCGCGGCCACGGCGGGGATCGCGCCCGGCCCGAAGCCCGCCGCGGCGGCCATGGCCGCGGAGAGGAGCAGCGCCGCGATCGCACCGCCGGCGAGGCCCTCGACGGTCTTGCCGGGGCTCACGGCCGGCGCCAGCTTGTGCCGGCCGAAGGCGCGTCCGGCGAAGTAGGCCCCGATGTCGGCGCCCCAGACGAGGAGCATGGTCCAGAGCACGAGCCAGGGTCCCCCGCTGCGCCCCTGCAGGAGCGTCAGGCCGGACCAGGCCGCCAGGAGCAGCACGGTCCCCGCGAGGGCGCGCGCGGCGGGCCGCTCCCAGAGGCGCCGGCCCGCCGGGAAGCGCACCACGGCCAGGGCCATGAGCAGCCAGGCCCCGCAGCCGACGAGGACCACCGCCTCCCGGAGCCCTGCGAACCAGGCGCCGGCCGCGAGGCCGGCGAGCAGGAGCCCGCCGGCGGCCCGCCCCGCACCGCCGAAGCCGCAGAGGCCGGCCCATTCCCAGGCGCCCAGGAGCAGGAAGGCACCCACGAACAGCGCGAAGCCGCCGGGGGGCAGCAGGAAGAGTCCGGCGAGAAAGAGCGGCGCGAGGACGAGGGCCGTGAGGATCCGGAGGGCGAGCACCCGTCAGGCCTGATCGTGGTCCGCGCGGCGGCCGAAGCGCCGCTGGCGGCACTCGAAGTCGCCGACCGCCGCCGAGAGGGCGTCGCCGTCGAAGTCGGGCCAGTAGATGTCGGTGAAGTACAGCTCCGTGTAGGCGAACTGCCAGAGCAGGAAGTTCGAGATCCGGTGGTCGCCGCCGGTGCGGATGCACAGGTCCGGCGCCGCCACGCCGCCGAGGCTCAGGGCCGCGTCGATGGAGGTCTCGTCGATGTCCGCGGGATCCAGCTCGCCGGCCCGGACCCGCTCCGCCAGGGTCCGGCAGGCGTTGACGATGTCCCAGCGTCCGCCGTAGTTGGCGGCGATCATGAGCGTCATGCGGCCGTTGCCCGCCGTGAGGGCCTCCGCCTCGCGCATGAGGCGCTGGATCTCCGGGTCGAAGCGGTCCCGGTCGCCGATGATCCGGACGCGGATGTTCTGGGCGTGGAGCTCCTGGACGTCCTCGGAGAGCACGCGCTTCATGAGCGCCATGAGCAGGGACACCTCGCGCTTGGGTCGGTGCCAGTTCTCCGTGGAGAAGGCGAAGAGCGTGAGGACCTCGATGCCGAGGCGCGCGGCCCGCTCGGCGACGGGGCGCACCGCCCGGGCTCCGGCCCGGTGGCCGGCGGCCCCGGGCAGGTGCCGACGCCGGGCCCAGCGGTGGTTGCCGTCCATGATGATCGCCACGTGCCGTGGCGCGGTGCGCACGTGCTCGAGGGGTGTGACCGCCTGATTGGTCATGCCGACGTCCCGTTCTGGCCATGCCCGGAAGCGCCGCCGGCCGACCGCGCCGGCGCTTCCCGCGCCCTCGCGTCCGAGCCTAGCCGCGGCGTCCCGCACCGCACACGCCCCGCGACCACGGGACGCCCCGACACGACGAGCGAGCCCCGACCGCGTCGCGGCCATGCTGACGCGAGCGGTCTCAGATTTCCATCAGGTCCGCTTCCTTGGCCTCGAGGAGCTTGTCCACCTCGGCCACGAAGCGGTCCGTGAGCTTCTGGATCTGGTCCTCGGCGCGACGCTCCTCGTCCTCGCTGATCTCCTTCTCCTTCAGGAGGTCCTTGAGCTGGCCGTTCGCGTCCCGGCGGATGTTGCGGACCGACACCTTGGCGTTCTCCGCCTCGGCCCGCGCCTGCTTGCCGAGCCCCTTGCGGGACTCCTCCGTGAGCGGAGGCATGGGCAGGCGCACCACGTCGGCGGTGGTGTTGGGCGTGAGCCCGAGGTCGCTCTTCAGGATCGCCTTCTCGATCACCGGCACCATCTTCTTCTCCCAGGGGGAGATGAGCAGCGACCGGGCGTCCTCCACGGTGATGCTCGCCACCTGGTTCAGGGGCGTCGGCGTGCCGTAGTAGTCGACCTTCACGTCGTCGAGCAGCGCGGGGCTGGCCCGCCCCGTGCGGATGCGCGCGAAGGCGGCCTCGAGGGCCTGGATGCTCTTCTTCATCCGGTCCTCGGCTTCCTTGCGGATCTCGTCGATCACGATGCGTCCCCTCCGTCGATCAGCGTGCCGTCCTCCTCCCCGAGCATGAGCTTGAGGAGAACGCCGACCTTGCCCATGTTGAACACGCGCACCGGCATGCCGTGGTCCCGGCAGAGGCAGATGGCCGTGAGATCCATGACCCCGAGGTCCCGCTCGAGCACCTCGTCGAAGGTCAGCCGCGGGAGCAGCTCCGCCGCCGGGTCCTTCATGGGATCGGCCGTGTAGACGCCGTCGACCTTGGTCGCCTTGAGCACGACGTCGGCGTCGATCTCGATGCCCCGCAGGCAGGCGGCGGAATCGGTGGTGAAGAAGGGGTTGCCCGTGCCGGCGGCGAAGAGCACCACGTCCCCCTGCTTGAGGAAGCGGATGGCCCGGCGGCGGTCGTAGTGCTCGACGATCCCGCTCATGGGGATCGCCGACATGACCGTGGCGGATATGTTGGCGCGCTCCAGCGCGTCGCGCATGGCCAGGCAGTTCATGACCGTGGCGAGCATGCCCATGTGGTCACCGGTGACCCGGTCGAGGCCCGCGGCGTTGAGGGCGGCGCCCCGGAACAGGTTGCCGCCCCCGACCACGAGCCCGACCTGCACGCCGACGCCGACGAGCTGGCCGATCTCCACGGCCATGCGGTCGAGCACCTTCGGGTCGATGCCGAAGGCGTGCTCGCCCATGAGCGCCTCGCCGCTGAGCTTCAGCAGGATGCGGTGGTACTTCAGCGTCCGCGAGTACTTCGACACCGGTCGGGCCACGCCCCTTCAGTCCTTCTTCGCGAGGCCCGCCTGGGCGGCCACCTCGGCGGCGAAGTCCGTCTCCGCCTTCTCGATGCCCTCGCCCACCTCGAAGCGGACGAAGCCCGTGCAGCGGGCCCCCTGCTCGGCGAGGAGCTTGCCGACCTTCACGTCGCCGTCCTTCACGAACGGCTGCTCGGTGAGGCTGACCTCGGCCTTGTACTTGCCGAGCCGGCCGTCGACCATCTTCGCGACGATCTCCGGCGGCTTGCCGCTCTCGGCGGCCTGGGCCTCGTAGATCGCCCGCTCCTTGGCGAGGTCCTCGGCGTCGAGGTCGTCCGGGGAGACCACCTTCGGGCCGATGGCCACCACGTGCATGGCGAGATCGCGGCCGAGCTCGGCGTCGCCGCCCCCGGCGAGGGCCACGAGCGCACCCTTGCGGTTGTCCGAGTGCAGGTAGACGCCGACGGCGTCCCCGGCCAGGCGCGCGATGCGGCGCACGGTGATGTTCTCGCCGATCTCCTGCACGAGCGCGTCGCGCTCGCCGGCGAGGCCGCCATCGAGGAGCGCCTGCACGTCGTCGGTGCCGGTCTCGAAGGCCTGGTCGGCGACGCGCTGCACCCAGGCGACGAACTTCTCGTTGCGGGCGGCGAAGTCGGTCTCGATGTTGACCTCGACGAGCACGGCGCTGGTGCCGTCGTCCGCCGCGCGCACGCCGAGGAGCCCCTCGGCGGTGGTGCGTCCGGCCTTCTTCGCGGCCTTCAGGGCCCCTTCCTTGCGCAGGCTCTCGATCGCCAGCTCCAGGTCGCCGTCGGCGGCGACGAGGGCCTTCTTGCAGTCCATCATGCCGAGCCCGGTGCGCTCCCGGAGCTCCTTGACCATGGCAGAGGTGATCGCCATCGCGGGTCTTCCTCTCGATTCGAATTCGGTTGCGGATCGGCGGGCGCCCGGGGGCACCCGCCAGGAGCCGGCGCGAACGCCGGCCCGCGTGCCTCAGGACGCGTCGTCGGCCGCTGGCTCGTCCGCGGTGGCGGCTTCTTCCTCCACCTCCACGAACTCGTCCGGGGCGACGCCGCCGGCGGCCTGGTTCCGGCCCTCGAGCACGGCGTCCGCGAAGGCGGTCACGTAGAGGCGGATCGCGCGGATCGCATCGTCGTTGCCCGGGATCACCACGTCGACGCCCTCGGGGTCGCTGTTCGTGTCCACGACGGCAATGACGGGGATGCCGAGCTTGTTCGCCTCGCTGATGGCGATGCGCTCGTGCTCGACGTCGATCACGAACAGGGCGTCCGGCAGGCCGCCCATGTCCTTGATGCCGCCGATGGAGCGCTCGAGCTTCTCCATCTCGCGCCGGCGCATGAGCGCCTCGCGCTTCGTGAGCTTCTCGAAGGTGCCGTCGCCGGCCTCCGTCTCGAGCTCGCGCAGGCGCTTGATGGACTGGCGGATGGTCTTGTAGTTCGTGAGCATGCCGCCGAGCCAGCGCTGGTCGACGTAGGGCATGCCCACGCGGGAGGCCTGTTCGCGGACGATCTTGGCGGCGGCGCGCTTGGTGCCGACGAAGAGGATCTTGTCCTTGCGCGCCGCCATGCGGCGGACCTCGTCGAGGGCCTGGCGCAGCCGCGGCAGGGTCTCCTCGAGGTTCACGATGTGGATCTTGTTCCGGGCGCCGAAGATGAACGGCGCCATCTTCGGGTTCCAGTAGCGGGTCTGGTGCCCGAAGTGCACGCCTGCCTGCAGCAGGTCCCGCATGCTGATGTCGGTCATCGGTTGTCTCCGGGTTGAGCCTCCACGGACCCCACGACCCGACCGCCGACCCCGATGGGGGTTCCGGCGGCACCCGGGGACGTGTGCCGGACCGTGTGAGTGATGATCCGCCGCTCGCGCGGCGAGGGTGGGTGGTCCGCTCGGGGCGATTGCCCCGGAGCGGCGCGGTTTATACCATAGCGCGCCTTCCCGATGGAACCGACGCAGCGCCCGGGCCGACGGCCCCGGTGGCCCCCTCCCCGCGGCCCCGCGCGCCGGGACCGGGGCCGCGCCGCGGTCCGGTCGAACCCCTCCCCGACGCGCCGCGAGCCGCGCCGGGCCCGGAACGAGCCCCGAGATGCGTCACCGACCGAAGAGCAGCGAAGAGATCGAGGGCATGCGCGCCGCCGGACGCGCGGCGGCGAGCGTCCTCGAGATGATCGGCGCGCACGTCCGGCCGGGCGTCACGACCGGCGAGCTCGACCGGATCTGCCACGAATTCATCGTCGACGAGCTCGGCTGCATCCCGGCCCCCCTGAACTACCGCGGCGCCCCGGGCCAGCCCCCCTTCCCCCGCTCCGTGTGCACCTCCGTGAACCACGTCGTGTGCCACGGGATCCCCTCGGACACGAAGAAGCTCAAGGCCGGGGACCTGCTCAACCTCGACGTCACGGTCATCAAGGACGGCTGGCACGGCGACACCTCGAAGATGTGGGCCGTGGGCGGCGACGGGGGCATCCTCGGCAACCGGCTCGTGCGCGTCACCCAGGAGTGCCTGTACGCGGGCATCGCCGCCGTGCGCCCCGGCGCGACCCTCGGCGACATCGGCCACGCGATCCAGACCCGCGCGGAGGCGGAGCGCTTCAGCGTGGTCCGCGAGTACTGCGGTCACGGCATCGGCCGCGGCTTCCACGAGCCGCCGCAGATCCTCCACTACGGACGTCCCGGCGAGGGCCAGGCCCTCGAGGAAGGCATGACCTTCACCATCGAGCCCATGATCAACGCCGGCAAGCGCCACGTGAAGCTGCTCCCGGACGCCTGGACGGTGGTCACGAAGGACCACCGTCCCTCGGCCCAGTGGGAGCACACGGTGCTGGTCACCGCGGACGGCGTCGAGGTGCTCACGCGGCGGACCGAGGAAATCGACTGCCCATGAACCGCTCCCCTGCGTCCACGGAGCCGGCGCTGGACCCGCGAGCGCTGCGCGAGCGCCTGCGCGCGGCCCAGGCCGGCTTCGAAGAGCAGTTCCGGCAGGGAGCGGAGGTGTCCGCCCTGCTCCGGAGCCGCGCCAGCTTCATGGACAGCCTCCTCTCGGAGCTGTTCCACGCGCAGCCCTGGCCGGAGGGGACGAACGGCCAGCCGCCGCTCGCGCTGCTCGCCGTGGGCGGCTTCGGCCGCGGCGAACTCCATCCCCACTCGGACGTCGACCTGCTCCTGCTGCTGGAGACGGAACCGGACGCGGCGGTCCGGGGCACGCTCGAGGCCTTCCTGCGGCTGCTCTGGGATCTCGGCCTGGAGATCGGCCACGCCGTGCGCACCATCGACGCCTGCGTCGAGGAGGCGGAGCGCGACGTGACCGTGCTCACGAACCTCATGGAATCGCGCACCCTCGCGGGCCCGGAGCGGCTGCGCCTGCGCATGAACGAGGCCCTGGCCACGGACAAGCTCTGGCCCTCGCCGCGCTTCTTCCGCGCCAAGCTCGAGGAGCAGACGAACCGGCACCGCCGCTACGAGAACACCGAGTACAACCTCGAGCCCAACGTGAAGAGCAGCCCCGGGGGCCTCCGGGACATCCAGATGCTCGGCTGGGTCGCCAAGCGCCACTTCGGCACCTCCGACTTCGAGCACCTGGTCGGCCTCGGCTACCTCACGGCGGAGGAGCTCATCGCCCTCACGGAGGGGCGGCAGTTCCTCTGGAAGGTCCGCTGGGGTCTGCACCTGCTCACGGGGCGCGGCGAGGACCGGTTGCTGCTCGACCGGCAGCAGGAGCTCGCGACGCTCTTCGGCTACGAGGACGCCGACGGGGCCCTCGCCGTCGAGCAGTTCATGCACGACTACTACCTGCACGTGCTCACGCTGCGGGAGCTGAACGACGTCGTGCTCCAGCACTTCGACGAGGCGATCCTCCGGGCCGGCGAGGAGGAGCGCATCGTCCCGGTCAACGACCGCTTCCGGATCCGCAACGACTACCTGGAGGTGGTGGACCCGGGGGTCTTCCGCCGCGAGCCGTCGGCGCTCCTCGAGCTGTTCGTGGTCATGGCGAACCGCGAGGACATCGAGGGGGTGCGCGCCTCGACGATCCGCGCGATCCGCGCGAGCCTCGACCTCGTGGACGACGCCTTCCGGGCCGATCCCCGCAACGCGGGGCTGTTCATGGAGCTCCTGCGCAGCCCCCACCGGCTCGTCTCCCAGCTCGTGCGCATGCGCCGCTACGGCGTCCTCGGCCGCTACCTGCCGGAGTTCGGTCGCGTCATCGGGCGCATGCAGCACGACCTCTTCCACATCTACACGGTGGATGCGCACACCATGCTGCTCATCCGCAACCTCCGGCGCTTCGGCTTCGCCGCCAGCCGGGACCGCTTCCCGGTGGCCCACCACTGCGTGCGGCGGGTGCCGAAGGTGGAGCTGCTCTACGTCGCCGGGCTCTACCACGACATCGCCAAGGGCCGGGGCGGCGACCATTCGGAGCTCGGCGCCGAGGACGTGGTGGCCTTCGCCCGGCGCCACGGCCTGTCCGAGGACGACACGGAGCTCCTCCGCTGGCTCGTGCGCGAGCACCTGCTCATGTCCGCCACGGCCCAGCGCAAGGACCTCTCCGATCCGGAGGTGATCGGCGAGTTCGCCCGGGAGGTGCGCACGGAGGAACGCCTCGACTACCTCTACGCCCTGACCGTCGCCGACATCAACGCCACCAACCCCAAGCTCTGGAACAGCTGGCGCGCCACGCTCCTGCGCCAGCTCTATCGCGAGACCCGGAAGTTCCTGCGCCGGGGCGTCGAGCGCGACGTGGACCGCCAGCAGTGGATCGGCGAGACCCGCGCCGCCGCCCTGTCCAAGCTCGTGGACCGGGGCCTGTCCCGCGAGGCGGTGCTCGAGCTCTGGGCCGACACGGACGACGACTACTTCCTGCGCCACGACCACAACGAGATCGTCTGGCAGATGGAGGCCGTGGACGGACACGACCTCGACGCCGACGGCCCGCTCGTGCTCGCCCGCCCCTGGACCGGCCTCGTGGAGGGGCACGAGGGCGCGACGCAGATCTTCCTCTACACGCGGGACCATCCGAACCTGTTCGCGGCCACCGTGTCCGCCCTCGACCACCTGAACCTCTCGGTGCAGGACGCACGGATCCACACCTCGGCCCGGGACCTGTGCTTCAACACCTACATGGTCCTCGACGACGCCGGCCGCCCCGTGGACGACCCGGCGGCGCTGGCGCACATCGAGGAGGAACTGCGGCGGGTGCTCGTCGATCCGGACCGCTTCCCGGACGTGGTGCGCCGGCGCGTGCCGCGCGCCCTGCTCCACTTCCGCATCCCGACCCGCGTGGAGGTGGTGAACGACGAGGAAGCCCCCTACTCGGAGCTGCGCCTCGTGGCCGCGGACCGGCCCGGGCTCCTGGCCCGCATCGGGACCATCTTCATGGAGCAGGGCATCGAGGTGCACGGCGCGAAGATCGCGACGCTCGGCGAGCGCATCGACGACGTCTTCTACATCACGGACCTCGAGCGCGAGCCGATCACGGACCCGCAGCGACTCGAGGCCCTGCGCCAGGCGATCTGCACCCGCCTCGACGAGGAGGTCGGGCGGTGAACCGGCGCCTCGCGAGCCTCCATCCCTATCCCTTCGAGCGCCTCGGCGCCCTGCTGGAGGGCGTGCGCCCTCCCGTCGGCACGGCGGAGATCCGCCTGTCCATCGGCGAGCCACGCCACGCGCCCCCGGCCTTCGTCGTCGACGCCCTCGCGGAGCCGGCGACGCTCGCCGCCGGCCTCGGGACCTACCCCGCGACGCGCGGCACCGAGGGCCTGCGCCAGGCGATCGTGCGCTGGGCCACGCGCCGCTTCTCCCTGGCCCCGGGGGACCTCCCCGAGGACGCGGTGCTGCCGGTGAACGGCACCCGGGAGGCGCTCTTCGCCTTCGCCCAGGCGGTGGTCGACGAGGACGAGGCCCCCCGGCCCGTGGTCGCCCTGCCGAACCCCTTCTACCAGATCTACGAGGGGGCGGCGCTGCTCGCGGGGGCCGAGCCGGTCTACGTCCCCTGCCCCGCCGAGCGCGGCTTCCTGCCCGAGCTGGGCGCCGTGCCGGAGGCGGTCTGGGCGCGCTGCCAGCTGCTCTACCTGTGCTCGCCGGGGAATCCCTCGGGGGCCGTCATGGACCTCGCCGCCTGGCGCGAGGCCTTCGCCCTGGCCGACCGGCACGGCTTCGTGATCGCCGCTGACGAGTGCTACTCGGAGCTCTACGACGACGAGTCGGCACCGCCCCTCGGACTCCTGGAGGCCTGCCGGCGCGCGGGGCGCCACCGCTTCGAGCGCTGCCTCGTCTTCCACAGCCTGTCCAAGCGCTCGAACCTGCCGGGCCTGCGCTCGGGCTTCGTCGCCGGGGATCCGGAGCTCGTGCGGCGCTTCCTGCGCTACCGGACCTACCACGGCTGCGCGATGCCCGAGCACGTGCAGGCGGCCAGCCGCCTCGCCTGGGAGGACGAGAACCACGTGGCCGCGAACCGGGCCGTGTACCGGGCCAAGTTCGACGCGGTGCTGGAGGTCCTCTCCCCCGTGCTCGACGTCCGCCGTCCGCCGGCGGGCTTCTATCTCTGGCCCGCGACGCCGGACGACGACGAGCGCTTCACCCGGGAGCTCTACGCGGCCACCGGCGTCGTCGTGCTCCCCGGGCGCTACCTGTCCCGCCCCGCCGAGGGCGGCGATCCCGGCGCCGGGCGGGTGCGCATGGCCCTCGTCGCCGAACTCGAGGACTGCGTCGAGGCGGCGCGGCGCATCCGCCGCTTCCTCGAGGCAGCCCACCCCTGAAGGAGGAATCCATGCTCGCCCTCGCCTTCGGCCTCGCCCACCGGGCGCGCTCCGGCGCCGTGCTCGACGTGTTCTACCCGGCGCCCGTGTTCCGCCCAGCGCCCGCGATCGCGGCGGCCGTGCGCGACGCGCTCGGCGTCGGCGAGCAGACCGGCGCCACGGCGCTCGACGACCGCGGGCTCGCACGCCTCGCCGCGGCCCTCGAGGACGCCGGCGCCGGGGAGCTCGCCGCCACGGCCCGGGCCTGCCTCGGCGCCGACGCGGCGACGGTCCTCACCGTGCTCGCGGAGGACGGCCCCGTGGGCAGCACGGAGGAGGCCTACCTGAAGCTGCATCTGCTGAGCCACCGCTGCACGCTGCCGAACACGCTCGACCTCGACGGCATCTTCGCCGCCCTGCCGAACGTCGCCTGGACCAGCGAGGGGCCCGTCGCCCTCGAGGATCTGCCGGAGCGGCGCCTGCGCGCCCGCGTCGCGGGGCGCCCCCTCACGGTGCACGCCGTGGACAAGTTCCCGCGCATGGTCGACTACGTGGTGCCGCCCGGCGTGCGCATCGGCGACGGCTCGCGGATCCGCCTCGGGGCCTATCTCGGGGAGGGGACCACGGTCATGCACGAGGGCTTCGTGAACTTCAACGCCGGCACCCGCGGCGCCGGCATGATCGAGGGGCGCATCTCCCAGGGCGTGATCGTCGGCGAGGACTCGGATCTCGGCGGCTCCGCCAGCACCGCGGGCACCCTCTCCGGCGGCGGGACCGTGCGCATCTCCATCGGCCGCAACTGCCTGATCAGCGCGAACGCAGGCACGGGCATCCCCCTCGGGGACCGCTGCACCATCGAGGCCGGCCTCTACGTCACACCGGGGACCGTCGTCACGCTCCTCGACGAGAACCGCGCGCCGGTCGGCATCGTCAAGGCGCGGGAGCTCTCCGGCCATTCCGACCTCCTGTTCCTGCGCAACAGCCAGACCGGCGTCGTCGAGTGCCGCACGAACCGCAGGGCCATCGAGCTGAACCGGGAACTCCATGCGCACAACTGAACCCGCTCCCGTGGCCGACCCGGTCCTCGAGCTCGCCCGCGAGCTCGTCCGCCGGCCCTCCGTGACCCCGGAGGACGCCGGCTGCCAGGCCCTGCTCGGCGAGCGCCTCGCCGCCCTCGGCTTCCGGGTCGAGTCGCTGCGCTTCGGCGAGGTCGACAACCTCTGGGCGGAGTTCGGGGAGGCGGGGCCGCGCCTCGTGTTCGCCGGGCACACGGACGTGGTGCCCGTCGGCGACGAGGCCGCCTGGGCGCGCCCGCCCTTCGCCGCCGAGGTCGCGGACGGGATGCTCCACGGCCGGGGGGCCGCGGACATGAAGGGCGCCCTCGCCGCCATGGTGGTGGCCGTGGAGCGCTTCCTCGCCGACGACGCTCCGCTCGCCGGACGCATCGGCTTCCTCGTCACGAGCGACGAGGAAGGCCCGGCCGTGGACGGGACCGCGGCGGTGGTCCGCGAACTCGGGCGCCGGGGCGTGCACATCGACCACTGCCTCGTGGGCGAGCCCTCGAGCCGGTCCGTGCTCGGGGACGTGGTCCGGGTCGGGCGCCGGGGTTCGCTCAACGGCCGCCTCACCGTGCGCGGCATCCAGGGGCACGTCGCCTATCCGGAGGCGGCCCGCAACCCGGTGCACGAGGTCCTCGCGCCGCTCGCACGGCTCGCGGCGCGTCGCTGGGACGACGGCAACGACTTCTTTCCGCCCACGTCCTTCCAGATCTCGAACGTCCGCGCCGGCACCGGTGCCACCAACGTGATCCCCGGCCGCTGCGAGGTGCTCTTCAACTTCCGCTTCTGCACCGAGCAGACCGCCGACGGCCTGCGCGCGGCCGTGGAGGCCGAGCTCGCGGACGCCGGCCTCGACTTCGAGCTCGCCTGGCAGCTCTCCGGGGAACCCTTCCTCACCCGCGGCGGTCCTCTCGTGGAGGCGGTCGCCGCCGCCGTGCGCGCCGTCTCGGCCGTCGAGCCCGAGCGGTCCACGGGCGGCGGGACCTCCGACGGTCGCTTCCTGGCGCCGACGGGCGCAGAGGTGGTCGAGCTGGGGCCGGTGAACGCCACGATCCACCAGGTCGACGAGTGCGTCTCCGTGGCGGACCTCGGGCGCCTGGCGGACGCCTACGAGCGCGTGCTCCGGCAGCTCCTGCGCCCCGCCTGAACCCGGGGGGCGGGAGACCGTCATGCTACCGTGACGGAGGCCGTGCACGCTGCGCGCCCCAGGACCGGCGCAGCCGGGAGGAGAAGGAGATCGTGACCGTGAGTGCCGAGCGATCCGGGGCCCCCGAAGCGTCCGTGGAGGATCGGGAGATCTACGTGCGCGACGTCGCGCCCGAGGCACTCGCCGCCTGGCTGGAGGAGGCCCTCGGCGTGCCCCTCGCAGCGCGCCCGCGGGGCCGGGGCCTGCGCCTGGAAGGGCGCACGGAGGCGGGTGCACCCGTGGAGATCCTGCTCGTGACGGACGTGCCCGACCGCTTCGTCGGCGTCTGGTGCCGCCGCGGTCCGTGGCCCTGGCCGGACGACCTCGCCCTCGCCCGCGCGGCGCGGCAGGCCCTCGACGCGGTGGTGCGCTGCACCGCCGGCGGCTGGAGCGAGCGCGAGCCGGAGGACGAGCGCTACTGGCAGCTGGACGAGCAGGGCGAGCGGACGATCCCGTGGCGGAGCTGAACGCGCCGGCCCCCGCGCCCCCGCGGCGCGGCCGCACCCTCGCCTGGCTCCTCCTCGGCGTCGTGGCCTTCCTCGTGCTGCTGGTGGTCGCGGCGCCCGCCGGCGGCGTCGCCCGGATCCTCGAGGCGGCCGGGGCGCCGGCACGACTCGCCGTCCCGAGCGGCCGCCTCTGGTCCGGCAGCGCGCAGCTCTATCTCGAGGGGCGCGACCTCGGTCGGCTCCGGTGGGACCTGGCCCCGGGCACGCTCCTCGACGGGCAGCTCGGCGCGGACCTGGTCCTCGAGGCCCCGGGCCACCGCTTCCGCGGCCGCGCCAGCGTCGGCGCCGACGGGCGCCTGCAGCTCGCCGGGGTCGAGGGCGAGGTGCGCGAGGCGTCCCTGGACGAACTCCTGCGGCCCTACGCCATCGAACCGTCGGGCACCGTGACCTTCCGGGACGGGTCCGCCACCGTGGAGGGGCAGCGCGTCCTCGACGCCCACGCGGACGCCCGCTGGAGCGGCGGGGCCGTGAGCTACGCCCTCGGCGGCCAGCTCTGGCGCCAGCGCTTCCCGCCCCTGGACGCGACGCTCCGGGCGCGGGAAGGCCGGCCGGTGCTCGTGGTCCGGGACCCGGCCGGAGCGGAGCTCCTGGACGTGGCCCTGGACGCCGAGGGCTGGGCCCAGCTCCGCGTGCGCTATCGCTTCGTCGCGCTCGCGGGCTTCCCCTGGCCCGAGAGCCCGGCGCCGGACACGGTGGTGGTCGAGCTCGCGGAGCAGCTTTATTGAGAGGAAGGCCGCCGCGGACCCGGCCCCCGGTGCGCTAGACTGTCGGGCCGGCCCCGGAGAGGACCGACGTGGAACGGATCGTCGACAGGCTCCTGCTGCCGCTGAAGGTGCTGCTGGTCCTCGGGATCGCCTGGACCGCCGCCGACGGCGTGCTGTTCTTCCTCGGCGGCGCCGAGACGGACCTCGCGGCGCCCGCGCGCGAGGCTCCCCGGGCCGGCGGTGCGCAGGCCCGGCAGACCGTGCCCGCGGCGGAGATCGCCGCCGCCGAGCTCTTCGGCCGACCCACGGCCGGCGGGCCCGCGGCGGAGCAGGCCGTGGACGCTCCGGAGACCCGGCTGCAGCTCGAGCTCCACGGCGTGTTCCTGGCCGAGGAGAACGCGGCGTCCTCGGCGATCGTCGCCGAGCGCAACCGGGACGGGAAGCTCTACGTGGTCGGAGACCGCATGCCCGGCAGCGCCGAGCTCGTCTCCGTGCTCGACGACCGCATCGTGCTCCGGCGCGCCGGTGCCCTCGAGACCTTGCGCTTCCCGAAGGAGGGCGCGGGCCGGGGCTTCAGCGTGGTGTCGAGCGGCGGCCAGGACGGAGCCGTGGACGTGCTCGGGGCCGACGACGGGGATTTCTCCACGCTGCCCGACGGTCGCAGCCTCGCGGACCTGGAGGGCGACGAGGGCGGGAGCTTCGAGGAGACGGATGGCGGCGGCGCCCTCGACGCGGAGGAAGGCGGCGCCGCCGCGGGAAACCGGAGCGGCGGCGGTCGGGGCGGCATCGGCCAGGCCCTCGACGCGCTCCAGCGCCAGCTGGACGAGGACCCCGCGGGGACGCTCGCGAGCTACGGCGTCGAACCCGTGGAGGCCGGCGGCGGCAGCGGCTACCGCATCGGCAGCAACGTGCCCGCGGCGGCGCTGGCCCGGGTCGGATTGAAGGAGGGGGACGTGGTGCTCTCGGTCAACGGTCGCCCGGTCGGGGACATCCAGCAGGACCGCGCCCAGCTCCAGGAGATCGCGGACCAGGGGTCGGCGCGCCTGGAGATCCAGCGCGGCGATCGCCGCTTCTTCGTCACCACCCGGATCCGCTGAGCGCTCCGGCCATGACCGCCCACCCGGAACGGATGCACCCGTGATCCCGACGCTGCGCCCGCTGCTCGCCCCGCTCCTGATCGCCCTGGCGCTCGCGCTCGTGCCCGGCACCGCCGTCGTCGCCGAAGAGGGTGCTCCGGGCGAGCAGAGCTGGAAGATCAACCTGAAGGAAGCGGACATCGGCGAGTTCGTCACCCAGGTGGCGCGCATCACCGGGCGCAACTTCGTCGTCGATCCGCGGGTGAAGGGGCGGATCACGGTCATCTCCTCCGCGTCCCTGGACCGCGAGGGCGTCTACGAACTCTTCCTCTCGGTCCTGCGCGTGCACGGCTTCGCCGCGGTGCCCGCCGGCGACGTGGTCAAGATCGTCCAGCAGACCCTCGCCAAGCAGAGCAGCAGCGACGGCGACTTCCGCGCGGACGTGGACGGCGAGCTCATCGTCACGCGGGTGATCCCGGCGGAGAACGTGCTCTCGAGCGAGCTCGTGAAGATCCTCCGGCCCCTCATCCCGCAGTACGGGCACGTGGCCTCCGTGGACAACCCGAACGTGATCATCCTCTCCGACCACGCGGAGAACATCCGCCGCATGGAGGAGATCATCCGGGAGATCGACGTGGCGGACGACGAGCAGGTGGTCGTCGTGCCCCTCGAGGAGGCCTGGGTCGAGAACGTGGTCCAGCTCCTCGAGGCGCTCGCCCCGGACCAGCTCGGCGGCAGCGGCGTCCGCGGCCCCCAGGCGGTGCAGGTGGTGGCCAACGCCCGCAACAATTCCCTCGTGCTCCGGGGCAAGCCCGGGCCCATCGCGAAGCTCCGCACGCTCATCGCGCGGCTCGACCAGCCCGCCTCCCGTACCGGCTCGACGCAGGTCTTCCGGCTCCAGCACGGCGACGCGGAGATGGTCGCGCAGATCCTCCAGGGCATCGTCGCCGAGCAGGCCGCGGGCGGGGAGAATCCGCAGGCCCAGACCACGATCCAGGCGGACACGTCCCTGAACGCCGTGGTGGTGCGCGCCGATCCGGGCACCATCGCCGAGGTGGCGGCGATCATCGAGCAGCTCGACGTGCGCCGCACCCAGGTGCTCATCGAGGCGGCCATCGTCGAGGTGTCGATCCAGGACACGCGCAACGTCGGCGTGGACCTCGCCATCGCGGACCGGACCGGAGATTCGGCGCCGCTGGCGACCAGCCCCCTCGCCGGGGCCCTCGGCACCCTTCTCGGCAACGCCATCGGCGACGACGGCATCGAGAGCACCGAGGACCTGGACCTCATCGGCGCCGCGGCGGCGACGACGTCCCCGACCCTCGCCGTGGCCAAGCTCTCCAACGGCGTGTCCTTCGCCGCGGTGATCCAGGCGCTGCGCACGAACTCGGACTCGGACCTGCTCTCCACGCCGAGCATCCTCACGCTCGACAACGAGGAGGCGTCCATCGTCGTGGGCCAGAACGTGCCCTTCCGGACCGGCTCCTTCACCACGAACCAGAGCGGCGCCAACAACCCCTTCACGACGATCCAGCGCGAGGACGTGGGCATCACCCTGAAGGTGATCCCGCACATCCACGACGGCGACGCGGTGCGCCTGGAGGTCGAGCAGGAGGTGTCCTCCGTCGTCAACGCCCCCGTCGGCGAGGACGCGTTCTCCGACATCGTGACCAACAAGCGCACGATCCAGACCGTGATCCTCGCCGACGATCTGCAGACCATCGTCCTCGGCGGACTGATCCAGGACGACGTCCAGGAGACGGTCCGCCGCGTGCCCCTGCTCGGCTCGATCCCCGTGGCCGGACAGCTCTTCCGCTCGAACCGCACGGAGCGCGTGAAGCGCAACCTGCTCGTGTTCCTGCGGCCGACGATCCTCCGGGCCGAAGACGACGTCGCCGACGTCACGGACCGGAAGTACCGCGGCGTCTGGGAGGTGCAGGGGTCCCTCGACCTCGAACGACGCCGGCGCAGGGCCGACGACGAGGACGCGCCCACGCCCGAGATCGACCGGCTCTACGAGGGCCGGGACTCGGCGCCGCGGCAGCCCTGAGGCGCCGCAACCGCGGACGGTCCCTGCTACACTCGCGCCGTCGCTCCCGACGGGAGGTTCCGGCGCGCATGCGCCCGCTCCAGACCCTGCGCGCGTTCCGCTACCGGCTCCTGACCGTGCTCCTCGGGCGCTGGCTGCGCCCCACGGTGCTCGACGCCGAAGCGCTGGCCCGGGAGAGCGGCGCCCTGCGCTGCTACGTGCTCCCCCAGCGCTCGCTCCTCGACCTCCTCGCCCTGGAGATCGCCACCCGGCGCGCGCAGCTCCGCGCGCCGCGCGAGCCCCTGGACGCCGCCGACCCCGCGCTGCCGCGCAGCTTCTTCTTCCTCGGCCACACGGAAGGCGTGCTCATCAAGCGCCGGAGCATGCGCGTGCGCTCGCCGCTCCTGCGCGGCGCCGTCGCCGCCCTCGCCGCCGGGCGCCCCGTGGAGTTCGTGCCCGTGTCCGTGTTCTGGGGCCGGGCGCCGCAGCGCGAGCGCTCGCTCCTGCGCCTCCTCGCGGCGGAACGCTGGGCGGTGACGGGTCACGTGCGCAAGCTCCTCGCCCTCGTCTTCGACCGGGGCCACCTCTTCGTGCAGTTCGGCCAGCCGATCACGGCGGCGGACGTGGTCGAGGCGGGGCGCCCGGAGCCCGTGCTCCAGCGCCGGCTCGCGCGGCTGCTGCGCACGCGCTTCCGGCGGCACCGGGAAGCGCTCATCGGCCCGGACCTCTCGCACCGGCGCACGCTCCTCGCCGAGGTCCTCCGGGCCCGCTCCGTGCGCCGCGCGGTGCAGGCGCGCGCCGCGGAGACGAGCGGCGGCGTCGGGCCGGTCTGGCGCCAGGCCCGGAGCTACGCGCGGGAGATCGCCTCGGACCTCTCCTTTCCCGTGGTGCGCTTCTTCGACGTGCTCCTCACCTGGCTCTGGAACCGCCTCTACGACGGCGTCGAGGTGAGCGGCCTGGAGGCCGTCAAGCAGGTGGCCGAGGACCACACGCTCATCTACGTCCCGAGCCACCGCAGCCACGTGGACTACCTGCTCCTGTCCTACGTGCTCTTCTACAACGGGCTCATGCTTCCCCACATCGCGGCGGGGCGGAACCTGAACCTGCCCGTCGCGGGGCCGCTCCTGCGCCGGGGCGGCGCCTTCTTCATGCGCCGGAGCTTCCGGGACGATCCCGTCTACGCGGCCGTCTTCGCCTCCTACCTCGATCGCGTCTTCGCCCGCGGCTTCTCCGTGGAGTACTTCGTGGAGGGCGGGCGCAGCCGCACGGGACGCCTGCTCCCGCCCCGCGGCGGCATGCTGCGCATGACCCTCGCGAGCTTCCTGCGCCACGGCGGCCGTCCCTTCGCCTTCGTCCCGGTGTACTTCGGCTACGAGAATGTGATCGAGGCACGCAGCTATCTCGGCGAGCTGCGAGGCCGGACCAAGCGCAAGGAGTCGCTCCTCGGCCTGATCCGGTCCCTGCGCTTCCTGCGGCAGTCCTTCGGCAAGGTGCAGGTGAACTTCGGCGCCCCCGTGGACCTCGCCGACTGGCTCGACGGGGCCGTCCCGGACTGGCGCGCGGAGGCGGATCGCGAGCGCGGCGACGCGCCCTGGATCCCGCGCGCCGTCACCGCCCTCGGCCAGCGCCTGCAGCAGGGCGTGAATGCCGCAGCGGCCCTGAACCCCGTGGGCGCGCTCGCCCTCGCGCTTCTCGCCACGCCGCGCCAGGCCCTCGACGAGCAGGAGCTGAAGGCCGTGCTCGACGACATCCTGCTGCTCGTGCGCACGGAGCCGCTGTCCGCGAAGACCACGGTCACGCCCCTCGACGGCGCCGGCATCATCGCCTACGGGGAGAAGCTCGGCCTGCTGAAGCGCGAGCCGCACCCGCTCGGGGACATCCTCTCCGTCGTCGGCACGGACACGGTGCTGCTCACCTGGTACCGGAACAACGTCCAGCACCTGACGGCGCTGCCGTCCCTCCTCGCCGCGATCCTCTCGAGCGGGCGACGCATGAGCCGCATGCGCCTCGGCGCCCTCGTCGCGGCCGTCTATCCCTACCTGCGCGAGGAGCTGTTCCTGCCCTTCGAGGAGCACGAGCTCGCGGCCCGGGTCGACGCGGAGCTGCACCTGCTCCTGCGCCTCGGCCTCGTGCGTCGGGACGGCGATTCCTTCAGCGCGCTGCCCGCCGAGGATCCGCGCTCGCCGCGCCTGCACCTCCTCGCGCGCCTGATCATGCCGACGCTCGAGCGGGACTACATCGCCCTCTCCCTGCTGGTGCAGCCGCCGGGGGGGTCGATCGATCGCGAGGGCCTCGAGGAGGCCTGCGTGCTCACGGCGCAGCGCATGGCGCGCCTCTACGGCCTCGACGCGCCGGAGTTCTTCGACCGGACCCTGTTCCGGCGCTTCATCGACCTCCTCGTGGCCCGCGGCATGGCCCGGAGCGACGAGGACGGGAAGCTCGTCCCCGCCTCCCTCGTGCGCCACGTGCTCCTCGAGGCGCGGCGCGTGCTCGCGCCGGAATTCCGCCAGGGCGTCTCCGTCGCCCGGCAGCTCCCGGAGGCGGGCGCACCACCCGCGAAACGCGACGCCCCCCTGCGCCGCGTGTCCTGATCAGTCGGCCGACCACACCCGGCCCGACCGCACCCAGACGTCGAAACGCGTGCTCCGCCCGTCCACCGTGTGCGACGGCGCCGGTCCCGGCGTCGGCGCCCGACGCGGACGCTTGAGGACCACGCGCGGGGCACCGGAGGCCAGCGCCGCCTCGAGGAGCACCCCGGCGCCGCCGTCCGCTTCCACGGGCAGGCCCTCCGCCGCGAAGAGGGCGGCCAGGACCCGCAGTCGCCCCTCCCCGAGCGCGGCCTTGCGCCGCGGCGGGTACATGGGATCGAGGTAGACGACGTCGAAGGGCGCGCGCGCCGCGAGCTCCGTCGGCGTGTCCCCGACGCACAGGGTCGTGCGCGCGACCGCCTCCGGCGCGGCGTCGCGGGCCCGTTCCAGCGCGTCGGCGAGGAGCGCCGCGAGCACCGGATGGCGTTCCACGACGGTCACCCGGGCTCCGGCGACGGCGAGGAGCCAGGCGTCCTCGCCGAGGCCCCCGGTGCCGTCGAGCACGGACCAGGAGCCGCCCCCGGGGCGCGGACGCGCCACGGCGCAGGCGCGCACGAGGCGCTCGTGGCCCACGCGCGCCGTCCGCCAGCCGAGACGGCCGGCGAGGAGGTCCACGTGCAGCGGCGCCGCGGCGAGCGCGTCCGGCGCGTCGAGGACCAGCCCCCGCTCCGTGCTCCGGAGGCGGAAGGGGCCGGAGCCGTCGCCGTAGCCGGCGAGCAGCCCCCGCGTCGTCGCGGGCACGTCCGCGTCGACGATGACGGCGCTCACCGCGCAGCGGGCTCCCCGAGCCGCCGCCAGCGGCGCTCGTCGCGCAGGTAGACGGGCGCCGCCGTGGCCGCGGGTCCCCCCTCGCCGGCGCGCAGGCGCGGTGCACCGAGGGCGAGGAGCCAGCGCGCGTGGGGAAGCACCTCCGGGCGGAGCGAGAGGCCGACGCCGGGGGGCCAGGGCCCCGACTCCACGAGCGGGACGCCGTCCCCGACGACGAGCAGGTCGCCGCAGCCCGCGGCGAGCGCAGGAACGCCCTCCGGAGCGCGCACGGCGTCCTCGTGCACGGCCCGGAGCCCGCCCTCCTCGACGGCGAAGAGATTCGCGTAGACCTCCCCCATGCGCGCATCGCAGACCACGAGCACGTGGGGCGGCGCGCCGGCGCCGGCCTCGGCGAGCGCCGTCGCCGCCAGCACCTCGAGGGTGGACACGCCGAGGACCGGGGCGTCGTTCGCCCAGGCGAGGGCCTGGGCGGCCGCCACGGCCATGCGCAGCCCCGTGAAGGAGCCCGGGCCCCGGCCGTAGAGCACCCCGGTGACCGCGTCGGGCCCGAGGCCGGCGGCGGCGAGGAGCGCGTCGATCGTGGGCAGCAGCAGGCGGTTGTGTTCCCGCGGCGCGATCCGATGCGTGGCGCGCACGCCGTCGTCCGTGGC